>JADYYU010000296.1 GCA_020853515.1 Chitinophagaceae bacterium
CAACTTTATCAGTTTACTGTCGCAACGCTCATCTTAATTAAATAATGACGATGAGAACCCACCATAGTCATGCAAAATAATTACAATGGTCAACGATCAGCTCAGTTTAGCACCAATACACAGTGACGGCAAGCAAAACACTTATCCTAATACTTTTATTATAAATAGTTTTAGCTTTTCAGGTGCGCCCGTAAAAACCACGCCATTTTTTCATGGGTTTCCATAAGGCCGGTAACAAAATCGCCGCTTCCTAAATCATTGCAATCATTTGAAAATGTCTTTATATGCTCACGTAAAACAATAATTATACTTTCGTGATCTTCTAATAGTTCCTTTATAAATCCGTGACTGTCGTTCTGCTCACTTACAGCCTCTGTAAGATGAGTTAAGCTTAGATATGATTTTAAAGTAGCAGGAGCATAATGGCCAATAGAGCGAATACGCTCAGCGATGCTGTCTATTATTTCATCTAACTGCCCAAATTGCGTTTCAAAAAATTTATGCTTGTCATAAAAATCCGAACCTTCCACATTCCAATGTGCATTTTTCGTTTTGATGTAAAGTACTGTTTCGTCTGCTAATACTTTTGCTAATTCTGTAGCGACTGTCTGACGATTGGCTTCGTTTATTCCGATTGCTGTTTTCATACTATTATTTTTATTTAAATTCGTTACTGATTTGTTCGTCTCTATTTCACAATTCGCAGATGGAAGAATTGCTGTCCATTCTATATTGTACACAATTCCTGATCATTAGACCTTCAACACTTTCGCCACCTTACAAAAGGCACTTTTCATCGTTGGCGATACTCCTTTCCCACTAATACTCTCCATTTTGGGGTTGCGTTTTTCACTATGCAAAGTTGCTACTCTAAAAGGCTTTATGCGTTATACAATTAGGAATAGGATTTGCATAAGTCGCTTCAAATAAGGCTTTGAACCCCATACCCCTTTGACAATAAATGAACGCCTTTTTTGCGATCTGATCCTCACGACACCGGATGCGCATTGATAGATATCGGTTTTCAAACAGAATCACGAAAAATGGCCTCTTGCCCAGGCAGCGTCATTTCTATAGCATACCACCCCATGCAGCCCGGCTCCAAATTACCTGAACTCCCATTGATTCATTTATTCTGCAACCATTTTCATTCATGCAACCATGACCTTGTTCATGCTTTCACAATCTTCGATACACTTCATCAAAAGGGATACGCATCCGATCTCCCCATACCCCATTCTCATTCCGCACTCCACAAGAAACAACCATATTAATTTCTGCACCATAAGGTAACTTCAAAATACGTTTGACTCTTCTGCTGTCAAAACCTTCCATAGGGCACGTGTCGTAACGTTCGTTGGCCATTGCCAGCATAAAAGTCTGAGCAGCCAAGGCGCACGTTTTATGTACCACAACTCTCATATCGTTTTCAGATACCTGATAAATGACGGGCCTGAAAACACCCACTATATACATTAAACTTTTTCTGATCACCCCTAAAACCCCCAGAAAGCGCGTGTATAAAAAAGGCATGATGACTCCGTAATACAATTTCCAGCTCTTAATTCTTTTGGCCTGTTTTTCATCGGGACTGTTATCTGTGACATTCTGCACTTCCAATTTCAACATACTTTTGGTCCTTCGTCTGAATAAATCCTGCCTCGTTACAAAAACGACCATCTGCTGTGCAGTGGATGCTGAATCCTGACTTAAACAGGCAATGGAAAGTTTCTTTAATATTTCCGGATCTGTTATATGATAAAACTCCCAAAGTTGCATATTTGAACTGTTGGGTGCTAAGGTTGCAAGTTCAATGCATGCCTTCACTTTCTCGCTATCTATTGAAAGAGCTTTGTAATTTCTTACTGAACGTCTGTAGTTTACTATTTCTGTTAATGTCATTTATGGGGAGTTGGGGGTTTGGACCTGCCTGTTGAGGCTTCCGGAGCAATCGTATTCATTTGCTTTTGAGTTGGATTGACAACCTGTACTTTGGTAGGTTTCTTTTCGATTGCCAAGAACGTGCTTAACAGCAGCATTACAATGGAGATTATGATGGCCGTGGTTGTCAGGCCAATACCTTGCATATACCGCTTGCTGGCCTTCAGCGCTGCCACATTATTCTTCATATAACAACCTTTGTTAACTTCGATTTCGAAAATCAGTATTTCATGGTATGATTTGGTCAGCAATTCTTTATACTTTGTTACGGACAAAGCCTGATCCAGAGGCTTGCCCCGGAAAATGCTCAGCATCAACAAAATTGAACCAATGAACAATGCAATTGGCAAAATTGAAATCAACTGAAGTACTTCATTTGTATCATCTAAATTGCTTAAGAAAAACGGGATAAATAACACAGTGAAACCGATAATTGTACCTGCATAAGAGTGTTGCTGTCTGTAGGAATCAACCTGCTTTTCAATAATTTCCTTTGAGTTGATGGCAAGAAACTCAATATGCCTGAGGTCTTCTACCGGTGGTTTCATTTCCATAATATGCTTAATTGCCCGGAGGCTTTTAAATAGTCTAACCAATAAACCCACAGAAGTCTTTTGCCGGATTCATAATTGGCTTTTAACGTTTGAATATTTGCCTCTTCCAAATTCAGGGATGATACCGACGCCTGACCTTCATTGACCCGGGCCTGAAAAATGCCGATCGACTCAGCACTCAGCGCGATATTCTCTTCCTGCATTCTGAGCTGAGATTGCGCATTGCCAATTTTAAGTTTTGCCGTTATGACATCCTTGCTGTACTCAAGCATTTTATCTTCTTTAAGTAAAAGGTATTGATTAGATTGTATATTGAGCTGGCGAATTTTATTGTGTGTACTTTCTCCGGAGAGGATGGGCACTTTGATCTCCAATCCTGCATAACTAAGCCCAAACCAAGTATTTACTGCTGCCGGCTTAAAGGCATTTGCGAACTGATTAGCACCCAAATACCCTTTAAAACCTACTGTTGGCAAACATTTTGCCCGGGCTGACCTGGCCTGCAGACGGGTGAATTCACTTTGTAAAGTGAGGTGTTGCACATCGGGCAATTGATTAACCTCTGCAGTATTGATATTATTTGTCACGGAATACGAAACTAAAAATGAAGTATCAATATCAAAATCCAATTTCTCAATATCCATGGTTCCCATTAAGAACAGCAAGTACACTTTATCCTGATATAAACGGGCGGTGCCGTCAGACAAAAGCTGAACAACATTATTATGATTAATCCTGGCTTGATTCAAATCAGATTTCAGCAAGCGCTTTTCATCAAATTTATCGCTGAGTAAAATGTAAGTAATGTAAGTTCTACTGGTATCTGATGCGAGTGATCGCATTTTAGCTTCATCTAAATAAATATCAATGTAAGTCTGAGCAATGGAAAAAGCAAATTCATATTCTGATTGCTCCTGCGAAAACGCTAAAATCCGTTCCTGAAGTCTGGCTTCATCGATACTTCTTTGTATCGACAAATCAACAATTGGAAACGTAGCCGTAAGACCGGCAGATTGCGTCCATTTAGTACCAAACTGCACGCTTTTAGTGGCGTCGGCAGGATAAGCAGGGTTAAATACACCGATGGGCAGAATTGATGTTTGCAAAATTGGATTATATAAGTACTGATACTGAGCTGATACTTGCGGAAAATATTGCCTGTACAGTGCCTTTGTTTGCAAACGACTTAAGGCCGCATCGAGTTTTCCGGCAAGAATCGTTTTCCTGTTTGCCAATCCACTGCTAATAGCCTGCGATAAGGTTATGCTACTTTGTGCATGTGCAACCAATGAAATCATACTCAAAATAGTCATCATACTGAATGACAAACAAGATGCAATCACCCGTTTTACTGTAGGCTTCGCTGAATTTTTGAGGAAATTAATTATTGCTTTCATACTATTTCATTTTACTGAATGAGGCTGCTATTATCTGAACACCGCTGCTGGTTCTACACTTCTGATTCTGCTTAAAGCAAATGACGCTCCGCTGAGTGAAATCAATCCGATAATAGAAAACATGCCGAGCAACATCAATGGGGAGAATGAAAAAATAAGTCCGGATTTTGCCACGCCTAATCTAAATCCTTCTAACAAAGCCAGGCCAATCAGAAACCCAACGATAGTAAATAACATTGCCTGCGTCAGAATTAGCTTGGTGATATATTTATTACCTGCTCCGATGGCCTTTAGCGTACCATAATCTTTTAAGCGATCGAGTGCCGAAGAATACATTGTGAGGCCAATTATAAAAAAACCGGCAATCAATGCAAAAATAATGAGTGTACCGGTGCTTAACGCAATACCACTGCTAGCCAATATCTTTTTGACAGAAGAAGACGCTAACTTTTGTGATGGCCATGCCCGAACACCATATATCTGTTGATTAACAGTTGCGACCACCTGATCAATGTCTGCAGGATTTTCGATATTAACCAGCACGGCACTTACGGCATTGACAGATTGATTGGAAAAATACCGGGCCCGTTCGATGGTGGTCACACAAAAACTGCTTCCAAAACCCCGAAAGCCTTTTGTCTGCATGGCAAAAAAAGCACCTTTACCGTTGATCTCCAGGCAGGTTTTCAAATCTATATCACCTCCCAGGTTTTTCTTTTCGAAAAATTCAGCACTCACGGCGCCATCCAATTGCAAATCGGCCATATTGCCAGCCATCACTTTACTATTACCAACTAATGCACTGATATGCTTTTCATCTACACCCAATAGCGTAATAGCACCGCTGGTTCCATTCTCAAAATTGCAAGACGCTCCGGCTATAATCAATGGAAAGGCTTCCCGCACACCAGGGATCCCTGCTACAGCCCGCAGGTTTCTGATATCTAATCGCCCCAATTGATTCACATCATTGGTTTTGCTATCAACCACCCAGATATCCGCTTTTACATCTGTAGCCAGTGCGCCCATCAGTCCTGATAAAAAAAAGAAAACACCCAACTGCTGCCCGATTAAAAAGGTGCTGATCAGGATACCCACAATAACACCGATACTTTTGGCTTTGTCAAATTTGATGAACTTCCAGGCGATCTTCAGCATAACCTAGTTTTTTATTATTTTAGAAATGTCGATGACGCATTCCACTCTTGCATTCAGCAGTAAATTTTCAGGATTATTCAGCAATAATTTTACGGTTCTCACACGCCGGTCTTCCTTTTCACCCGATTGGTCGGTAAACAAGGTTTTCCTTTTTAAAAAGGATGACGCAAAGTAAATTGTACCCGTACCTAAGGTATCGGCTGAACCAACACTCCTGATCCATCCATGCTGGCCAACAACTATTTTGCCTGCATTCATTTCATCGATTTCACAAATGGCAATTGTGTTGCCTTCGGTACTAATTTGTGCGAATGACTGCTGAATAGACACTGAGCTACCGATCAAAACCGTCATTTCCAAAACTCTTCCCTTTACGGGCGATCTGATTATTTTCTGCTCTCTTTCCAGTTGAGCAGTTTTCAAGTCCGCTTTCACTTCCTGATACCTGCGTTTCGACACCTCCATAGTAGCGTCCAATTTGTATATGTTAGCTGTGAGCGTTTGCAAATCAGTGATTGCATCGTCAACAGTTTGCTGCGATTCAGCACCTTTCAAAAGGAGATTTTGCAAACGATGCAACGTTGTTTTTGCATTACCTATTTTAGCAACAAACTCACCTACACCAGCCATATCAACTTTCATCTGTGATTCCTGAGTAGCGATCTGATTCCCGATTTGTTTAATTTTCTGATCTTCCAATTGATGGTCTAACTCCAAAATGACCGTACCCACATCTACCGGATCATTCTCGTTTACTATAATTTTATGCACAATGCCATTGACAGGCGCTGACAACTGAATGATATCATTTTCAGGAATGATCTTTCCGATACCTATGACACGATCATCAAAACTGGTTTTTACTTTTCGCTCCATTTCCGATTTTTCTCTGGCAGCTTTGTTGTTGCATGCAAACAAAAAGAAAAGAAGCAGCACAGTAAGCGTATTTGTATTCATGATCTATTCTATTTTAAAGCAATTACTTCTTCTACAGGTGTATCCGATATACCACCATCTAATACATACACGATTCTATCGGCAAAAGGCCTTAACCTTGTATCGTGTGTCACTACAGCAACCGCCTTACCTTGTTTGGCCAGTTCCTTTAATTCTCTCATTACAATACCTGCACTGGCCAGATCGAGAGATGCTGTTGGTTCATCGCAAAGCATCATTTCCGGATTAGTAACCAAGGCTCTTGCAATAGCCACTCGTTGTTGCTGGCCACCGCTTAAATCATTGGAAAGGTTTTTCATCCGGTCGCCCATTCCTACTTTTACCAGCGCTGCTGTCGCTTCCACTTTAGCATGGCTCTCTGCCTTTCCTTGCAGCAGTAAAGGCATCATTACATTTTCCAATGCAGTTAATGGAGCAATGAGATTAAACCGTTGGAAGATAAATCCGATTTTATTTAAGCGCAGTTCAGCTAATTTACTTTCGCTTAAATTATTCACCTGTACATCATCAATCCACACTTCACCAAAAGAGGGGTACAACACACATCCAAACAATGAAAGCAAGGTCGTTTTGCCAGAACCCGATGGCCCTATAATAAGTAATAGTTCGCCTGCTTTTAACTCTACTGTGCTCGCTTTAAGTGCAACAATTTTTATATCCCCAGCCGTGTACTCTTTACCAGCATTGACTACTTTAGCAATAATTTTAGAATCCATTGTTATGAGATTGTGTGGTAGATACAGGTATCGCTTTCATTCGGGTTGATCTCTCTTTCAAATAATACATTTATTAAGTTAGTGCCTTTGCCGGTAAGCTAGCCTCAACTGCCACAACATTTCCGGATTTTACTACTTTCAAATGTTGCCTTCATCATCAGTACATATCCTGATCCGGTGATGCCTTTGCTGCCAAACGCTTTAGATAACAATGCATGACTAACCGCAAACAAGCAAGACACCAAAGCGGTTATGGACATACCTGCCGCGAACCAAATCAATACTTTACTGAGCAAAGCATTAAAAGAATTATTCATTAACTGACAATACAAGCTCTTAGTATGACTCATCTATTTACCTTTAAGGGCCTTCCTGATCTGCTCATCTGTTTTCCTGACAATTTTCTGAATGCCCTTACTGACTGTCTTTTCAATTTTTTCAGTCAATTCGGTTTTATTATCTTTGAGCACTTTATGCACGGCTGCTATAAGTTCCTTTTTTAAGGATCTTACTAACGGAGGTTTCACAACAGCCGGTTTTAAAATTTTCTTTACCATATTTCTTATTTAATTTCTATTATTGGGGTTAAACTGATTTTTGTCTTTATTGAGTTTGCAATGGCGCAGGCCTTCTCACTCATTTCAAGTAAGCGTTTTGCTTTCGCTTCATTTTGAGAAGATGGAATAGTAAGTGTAGGTGCCAGTACAATTTCAGTAACGGCAAACTTACCATCAACCTTTTCTATTGTACCTACTGCGTTGCTCACAAAACTGATAAACTGGAATTTTGAATTGTCGGCTACTAACAAAAAAGTGGACATCAGACAAGAGTTTACTGCAGCCACAAATAAATGTTCAGGTGTCCACTTCTCTTTCATCCCCTTCGGAAACTCAGGTGGCGTAACAACTTCAATATTACCTGTAATCGCCGGCGAACTTAAAGTTCCCTGCGTGGCAGTATTCCAAGTGAGGTTAACTTCATAAAAATGCTTGTCATTCATACTATTTTGCTTTAATCGTTTGGCTATTTCACATTATCCTTAAACAGATCTTTGAATGCGCTTCCAAATTCGTTCATATCGTGTTTGAACTCACGTTCAAAAGATCGGTTTTTTTCTGACACATTCTTATCAAAGCGTTTCATGTCGTCTTCAAATTCAGCATTTCTTCTTTGCAGTCTTTCTTTCATGGCCACTACATCAGCTTTCGCTTTTTCGTAATCCATTTTCAGTTGCTGCTTGTTACGTTTATCCGATTTGTCAAATTTTGCTTCTGCCATTTTCAGGTCATTTTCCATCGTTGCAATGGCGCTGTCTGCTTCATTTTTAAAATGGTTCCACTCCGCAATTTCTTTAGCTTTTGCGGCTTCGCTTACATCGGCTTGTGCATCTTTCAATTCATCTTTTGCCTCTGTCAGGTTTTCCTTTGCTTCTTTTACTTCCCTGGTGGAAGATTGATCGCAACTGAACAGAAATGCGATGGCTGCAAGTGATAATAATGTTACTTTCTTCATGATTTTCTATTTTTATTTGTTTATTGAATTTGAAGTATTTCAGGTTTCGTAAAAGCGGGATAATCAGTATAGCCTTTTTTGTCAGCCGAATAAAATAAATCCGTATTGAGACTTTGACATAACTCATGATTAAATTCAAAGCGCTCCACCAGATCAGGGTTACTTAAAAAAGGCCTGCCAAAAGCGATCCCGTCAAAGAGTCCGCTTTGCAGATCAGCTTCGGCACTTTCCTTGTCATAACCTCCACAGCCTATGATGGTATTTTTAAATTGATGGCGGATTAATTGCTTAATCTCTATGGGCACAGCGGGTGCACCCATGGCCGCATGATCAGCTAAGTGGATGTAAGCAATTCCTAACAGATCAAGTTGCTGAGCAAGGTACTTGTACGTGTCGTCGATCTCTGTATAATGATGCATATCACCGGCTACCCCATAGGGTGACAGCCGAATACCCGTTTTATCTTTACCAATGGCTGCTGCCACAGCCTCAGTGACTTCAAGTACAAAACGGCAACGATTTTCGATACAGGCGCCATAGTTGTCTGTTCGCACATTGCTATGGGGCGACAAAAACTCTTCGAGCAAATAACCATTGGCACCGTGCAGTTCAACGCCGTCAAATCCAGCTTCCATGGCATTCTGTGCAGCCGATACATACTCATTGCGGGTAGCAAGCAAATCGTGCGTAGTCATCGCCTTTGGCACAGGATAATCCTGCATTTGCAGGGCATCGGTCC
>JADYYU010000297.1 GCA_020853515.1 Chitinophagaceae bacterium
AGTATTAGGTGCACGCTCGCTGACCGTGCCGGTTGAAGAAGGCGACCGTCCGACCCGCGATGTGCTGTATGTAAGCGGCAAGCTGGATGGCGAGGTGGTCCATATTTTTGTAAACCATTGGCCATCCCGTCGTGGTGGTGAAGCCAGCACCCGCGAAAAAAGAAAAATAGCTGCGGGCGTCAGTAAAAAAATCATTGACTCTTTGATGAAAGCAGACCCGATGACCAAAGTAATTGACATGGGTGATTTGAATGACGACCCTATCAATGCCAGCGTAACCGAAGTACTGCAAGCCAAAGCCAAACTGGAGGATGTGAAGCCGGGCGGCTTGTTTAACCCCTGGACAAGCTTCTACAAAAAAGGATTGGGCACCATGGCCTATCAGGATGCCTGGAGTTTGTTTGATCAGATCATGTTGTCATACGGTTTTTTTGGTAAAGGAAATACCGGCTTAAAATATGCAGGAGCAGAAGTTTTCAACAAAGGTTTTATGGTTGAAAAATTTGGCAACTACCGTGGCTATCCCAAAAGAAGCTATAGCAATGGCGTGTGGAATGATGGTTACAGCGATCACTACCCCACCATTTTATATTTCACAAGACCCTAATCAATTATCTTTTTCTTTTAGAATAATAAATTCACTATCGGCTACCGCCTGATATTGTATCAGGGCTTCTATAAATTGCCATCCGTATTTTTTAAAATAGGGTAAAAAATGATCATGACGTTCCTGCAGCGTGCCCCCTGGAAAAAGAATCTCTTTTATTTTATCGGCGGTACGTACTTTATCGGACTCTGCCCTTTTAAGATGCGCCCGAAATTTTTGTGCAATACGCGCTGAAATTCGTCGCGCCTTGGCATGGTGTGCTTTGACACTGGTATTTAAATTTGGACTGATTTTTAAACTAAGATTTTCAATTTCGAGATAATCATTTTCAATTTGATGCAACTGCTTATCCAGTGCCAGCATCTGTTCGTTCTCAGATAAAAATGTAAGATACAATTGATCTGCAGGCCAAAAAAGTTCATTGTTTGTCAAATTAAGCTTTTTGATCAGCGTCTGGGCTTGCTGGTCAATCCACAAAAATGAATTTCGCAAAAATATAAGCGGATAAGGGATATCATAATACTCAAACACCTTTTTCAGTTCGAGCCAGTATGCCAGCTCGCCACCGCCCCCTATAAAGGCCACATTGGGTAACAGCATTTCCTGATACAATGGACGCAAAATAACATTGGGCGAAAATCGTTCAGGATGTTGCCTCACCTCTGCCTTCAATTCAGCAGCCGAAAATGAGATCGCTGTATCGTGAACTGTCCATTGTTCTCCTTTCTTTTCAATACGTTCACGCAGTTGCTCCTTCAAATAAAATAAATTGATGTCCCTGCCACCCGCCTGTACATTATAATGGTTTGCAATTTCTGCATTGCTTTGCTTTACCAATGCTGAAGAATTCCGGTTAAAAAGTTCATCTTCAATCAGGGGTGCAAAAACTGATTTTAATTGCTGATCATCCGCATTCAAAATCACCAGTCCGTGCATTTCAAACAGTCCGTTTACCAGAATACGGGTGGCATCTGACAGTGTATGCCCTTTCATATAAGCACTCTCAAGCAAATGTGACAGCCAGGCCTCCTCTTCCCTGTTCAGATCCAGCATGGACAATACCTGCTGAGTCAGCAACTGCAGATCGTCTGTACGCATACGACCACAGGCTCCCTTTTGTGCAGTGGTCCATTTTAAAAGTTGCCTGTCAATGTGCACAGTGCCGATTTCATCAAGATCATTATCTTCTGAACCCATGTAAAAAACCGGTACAAAATGATAGTCCGGATACTGCTCGCGGCAAGCCTTTGCCAGGGCAATCGTCTGGGCAATTTTATAGATAAAATATAATGGGCCTGTATAAATGCAGGGCTGATGCGCGGTACAAATGGTAAATGTTTTTTCAGAGCGCAATAAGTCAATATGCTTTTTCACTTCAGTATGTATCACTATCTGATGATACTGCTGCATGAGCACCTGATGCAAAAGGTTGCGGTCGGCAGCTTTGTAGGCCTGCTGACCAAAAGCCTTTCTGCGTCGTTCAATCTGAGTTTCGATACCTGCTATGGATGGAAATTCATTGATGAATATTTTTACTTTTGAATCTTTACCCACATAGTCAACAGCCATGGGCGAAAAAAAATGCGTATCCACAAACGGGATTGTTTCTTTAATTAAATACATCTAAACAGTTTTACCATCAATCATTTTTAAAATCCGGTCGCTTTGGTTGGCGAGTTCATCATTATGGGTCACCAAAATAAATGTTTGGTTTAATTGCGTTCGCAGGTCATTGATCATATTAAAAATGGCCATCGAATTTTTACTGTCAAGGTTACCGGTAGGTTCATCAGCAAGTACGATCGCCGGATCATTTACCAGAGCCCTTGCAATAGCAACACGTTGTTGTTCACCACCCGATAGTTCGGCCGGCTTATGATGCAGGCGGTGACCGAGTTGTAAAATATCAAGCAATGCCGATGCCTTTTTTTCAGCCTCCTTTTTCGATAAGTTATTTATAAGCGCAGGCAAGGCTGTATTTTCAAGGGCAGTAAATTCCGGCAACAGATGATGAAACTGAAAGACAAATCCTATTTTTTGATTACGAAACTGTGACAGCTTTTTGGGTGAAAGTGCAAACACCCTGACCTGATCAATGATGACCTCGCCATTATCAGGCTTGTCAAGTGTGCCTATGATATGCAGCAAAGTGCTTTTGCCGGCACCCGAGGCACCCACAATACTGACGATTTCACCCTTTTTTACTTCCATGGTCACATCGCGCAGAATATTGAGATCACCATAGCTTTTTGACAGATTTTTTGTGGATAACATAGTGCAAACATAAAGATTTGGAAGTTATAAATTAAATCTTACATTTGCGCAAAATAATCAAAAAACCCTTTAAATAAATTAAGATATGTTTTGGAGTTTAGAATTGGCATCGCATCTGGAAGAGGCCCCCTGGCCGGCCACCAAAGAAGAATTGATTGACTATGCGATTCGTTCAGGTTCGCCGATTGAAGTGATCGAGAATTTACAGGAACTTGAAGACGAAGGTGAAAGTTATGAAGGGATCGAAGATATCTGGCCCGACTATCCTACACAGGAAGATTTCTTCTTTAACGAAGATGAATATTAAAATAAATGACCAATCTTTAAAAGCGCTTGAAGCGCTTTTTTTGTTTAGTAAAGCCTAGCATGGCTTGCAGTCAAACTAAAATTTCAGTATAATTAGTTTTCGCAATGCTCCCATTATGCCGTTCCATGATGGCGAATAATCACAAGTATGCCATCAAGTGAAAGTGAAAATAAAAATCGATCGTGATCAGTACAGTGCAAAGCAATTCAAAAGATCACGTAACGAGGCAAAAATAAAATCGTTTATGAATGAAAGCCAAACCATAACGACCTGTATACATTTCGTAAAACAGCGCTTGAATTACAGCTAAAAAACTACTCATAAATAACGAGGCCGTTGTCGTACTTGACTAGATAGAGAAATTTATTCTCGAAAAAGTTGATACTCTTTTTGTCCATCACAGGCATGATCTTATAAGGTGTGATAAAAGAGTAAGCATTATCACTGATATGATCATTAAACGGAACCCCATGTTTATGCAGCATCCGTGCAAAGAAGTATAAACTCTCAAACCCTTTGTACACAATATCCGATGGAGCCGTGCCCATGCGTTTTTTATACTCACGGCCAATATACATGCTCGACGGTGTAATTTTATCAATGATATAGGAGGTCGTATAATAAACAGTCATATTTGAAAACTCATCTGCCTTACCCAGTGATTTGATAGCCTCTGCGGTGGGCATACAATAAACCTTTAGTTTAAATCTCTTAGCGATCGTAGTCAACTTTTTTAAGGCTTTGTAGGTAAGCGCGGCATCCAGAATTCCCAGCACAATGCAGGTATGATAATTCGAATCGATTCTGGGGATAATATCTTCAAGCATCAATTCATCTGTCTTCATTTCATATTCTGAAAAGCGGCCTGGAAGTTTATTCACGGCATCCCCTTTAAAATACTGGAGTGCATTGTTAGTACTGCCGGTTTTCCTTGAAACAAAGATCACATTATTGTCTGCATATTTTCTGTTGATATGGACATGCATTTTTTCAATATGAGAAATGAGCCTTGGCTGCAGTATGGTAAAATAAGGATTTCCAACCTGATTTGCATCTGAGGGTGAAACCGCAGAAACAAAATTGATCTTTTTGCTTTTGGCAAAATCAGCCAGCAATCCCAGATCGCTCACACTGGCATTTCCAATAATCAGATCCATCGAATCAAGCTTTCCGCCATCGATCAGTTTCTTCACGTTCAGGTAGGCCGCCTTGCTATCATAAATATAAAGATTAAATTTTTGCCCTTGATTTTTTAAAGTATCTGCCGCAATGCGAACACCCTGATAGAAGTCGATACCGGGCATCATAAACTTTGGCAGCCTTGCAAGGTTTTTATCCAGATCCACAGAATCGAGATACAAAGGCGTTAATATAGCAATATTGTAACGTTCTTTAATTTCAGGATCGGGGTAACTGAAATAAAGTGCCTGTTCTTTTTTTTCATTCTCCTCTGAAAACACTTTGCGCTGAGCAGCAGTCTGCAAAGCTAGAACTAATAATGTCAGGAAAAGTATTGTCTGTTTCATCCGCAGTTAGATTTCTCGTTGGTTTGAAATGGCAAATGTATAAAAAATTATTCCCATTCTATGGTTGCAGGTGGTTTTGAACTGATATCATACACTACCCGGTTGATGCCTTTTACTTTATTTATAATTTCGTTTGATATCAGGGCCAATATATCATACGGAATATGCGCCCAGTCTGCTGTCATACCATCCACGCTGGTTACAGCCCGCAAGGCTACCGTAAATTCATAGGTTCTTTCGTCGCCCATCACACCCACACTTTGCACAGGAAGCAACATCGTTCCGGCCTGCCATATATCGTGATAAATATTTTTTTCTTTCAGGATACTGATAAAGATCGCGTCGGCGTTCTGCAGTAATTTTACTTTATCTGCCGACACCTCACCTAAAATGCGGATGCCCAGGCCCGGACCCGGAAAAGGATGTCTTTGCAAAAATGCATCATCAAGTCCCAGTTCTCTGCCAATTCGCCGAACCTCATCTTTAAACAACAAGCGCAATGGCTCTACGAGTTGCATATGCATTTTCTCAGGCAGTCCGCCTACATTATGATGCGACTTGATCGTTTGCGATGGACCGTTCACTGATACGCTTTCTATCACATCAGGATAAATGGTACCCTGCCCCAGAAAATGAATATCCTGAATGTGCGTGGCTTCTTCCTGAAAGACATCAATGAACAATCCACCGATTATTTTTCTTTTTGTTTCAGGATCCGAAACTCCTTTTAATTTATCATAAAATGCGGCTGAGGCGTCCACCCCTTTTACATTCAAGCCGAGCGTTTTGTAACCTTCCAGCACATCTGAAAATTCATCTTTGCGCAGCAATCCATTATCTACAAAAATACAGTACAGATTTTCACCAATGGCTTGCTGTATAAGCGTTGCAGCCACCGTACTATCAACTCCACCACTGAGTGCCATGACCACTTTCTGGTTTCCCACCTGCTCACGAATACGGGCCACCGACTCCTGCACATAAGCAGCAGCGGTCCAGTTTTGACTGCAGGCACAGATATCCGTTACAAAATTTGAAATGAACATGCGTCCATTTTCGGTATGGGTCACTTCAGGATGAAACTGCAGACCATACAATGGAAAAGGAGTTTGCTTGATCGCAAAAGCGGCAACAGGAATGCTGTCGGTTTGCGCTATAATATCCGCGTTTGCTGCAAGCTCGGTGATTGTATCCGCATGACTCATCCATACCTGATTATGCTCTTCGATGCCATCTGTAATGGCATAATTATGACTGATATTACACAATTGAGCACGGCCATATTCACGGGAAGATGATTTTTCTACACGTCCGCCATATTGTACGGTAGTTAACTGAGCCCCATAACACAGACCTAATACGGGCACTTTGCTGTTGATTTCCCTGATATTCACCACAGGCGGATTGTCATCATTAACTGATGCAGGACTGCCTGATAAGATGACTCCCTTGAGGGTATCGTCGAATGTTATTGTCTGATAAAACGGAACAATTTCACAATAAACATTCAGTTCACGAATGTTACGGGCGATCAGTTGTGTGTATTGTGAACCAAAATCAAGTATGATTATCTTTTCTGTCATAAAATAAAAGTGATTAAGCCTGGGCAGCAGGTCCTCCAAACTGCATTGGGATAGAAACCGGCTCTACATCTTTAATAGCACCGTTAATTTGTTCAAATTTTTTAATATTATCCGCTAATGCTTTCAGTAAGCGCTTTGCATGCTGTGGAGTTAAAATGATACGTGACTTAACTTTCGCTTTGGGGCTGCCCGGCATTACATTTATATAGTCGATCACAAACTCAGCATTAGAATGGGTAATGATCGCCAGATTGGCATAAATGCCATCAGACATTTCTTCGCTTAATTCTATGTTCAACTGGTTTTGTGCCGCTTGTTGATTCTGATCCATTGGTTTCGTTTTTTTTGAATGGGCAAAGATAAGTAAAAAGGTGATAGGAGTCAGGATTTAGTAGCTGCTGCAACAAGTCGATTTACATTATTGAGCCGATCAATTAAAACATGCTTTGCTTAATGGCTTTCCTTCCATATTTTATAGTCACCGTCTACCCTTCTTTCTTCCGCCGGTATTTCACGTAAAGGTTCACAGGCCAGCAATGAGGTATGACAGTCGATAGCCAGTTGCTGGTAGATTTTAGTACCTTCCGTTTTCCACTTCATCATTTCATCACTGACCTCCCGGATTACTTTGTAAGGATTGCCGGCCAGCAAACTGCGGGAAGGAATCACTTCTTTTGCTTTAATAAATGTCAATGCACCCACGATGCACTCATCACCGAGTACGACGTCATCCATCAAGACAGCATTCATCCCCACCAGACAATTGCGGCCTATTTGCGCACCATGTATAATGGCACCGTGTCCGATATGGGCATTTTCTTTCAACAATACTGTGACACCGGGAAACATATGAATGGTGCAATTTTCCTGCACATTGCAACCGTCTTCAATCACGATCTTGCCGAAGTCGCCCCTGATAGCTGCTCCGGGGCCTATATAAACATTTCGGCCGATAATGACATCCCCGGTTACAGTAGCCTGCGGATGCACATAGGCTGTTTCATGTATAACAGGTATGATACCTTTAAAAGAATAAATCATTGGAATTGGAATTAAAAAATTTGAAACAAGATTCTAAAAATACAGTCAGCCACAGATTTGATGATGGTTACATTGCTCTATTCAGCTTCGAAATACTTTACAGCAGTTCCGCTTTTCGAAGCAAGGGCGAACAGCGATACCGGTCTTCGTGATACCATTCATATAACTCATCGAGTTTGGCAGCCACTTTCGCTGTACCCCACTCGTTACCCCATTGCAACAGCCCCTTTGGATAATTAACCCCCTTTGTCATGGCCAGTTCAATATCCCCGCGACTGGCAATGTTGAGATATAATGCATGTGCAGCTTCATGAATCAGCATCACAATGACACGCTCGGCAATGCTGCGACACAGGGCTTCGTCCGTATTTGCAGCAGGCTGTACGGCATTTTCAGCATAGTTGTAAAAACCACGACCTGATTTACGGCCATGCCACCTGGCTTCCACCAGACGCTTCTGTGCAAAAGAAGGGGTGTACTTTTGGTCGTAATAAAAGGAGCGACACACCGTTTCGTTGACCGTGTAATTTACATCATGACCAATCAGATCCATCAGTTCAAATGCACCCATTTTAAATCCACCATATGTGCGTAAGGCATAATCAATGGTTGCAATATCTGCGATCCCTTCTTCGTACAAGCGAATCGATTCGCTATAAAAAGGCCGGGCAATGCGGTTGACAATAAAACCGGGGGTATCTTTTGCAACCACTGTTTTTTTATTCCAGCTATCAATTATTTCCCGGGCTGTGTCAGTTACAGCAGCATTTGTCTGCAGGGCCGGCACAATTTCAACCAGTTCCATAAGGGCTGCCGGATTAAAAAAATGTAAACCCACCACCCTTTCGGGCTTACGGCACACTGAGGCAATGGATGTGATAGACAAAGACGATGTATTACTTGCAAGGATACAGGATTCACGTACTATGCCCTCCAGATTTGCGAACAACTGCTGTTTAACTTCCAGGTTTTCAACGATCGCTTCGATCACCAGATCAGCATCAGACAGACTGTCGGGCGATCCATTCCAACTGATATTGCCTGCAATCTGTGCCGCCCTTTCAGCAGATAATTTACCTTTAGCACTTAGTTTTTCCAAAGTGACCAGCAAACCGGCTTCGGCTTTTTGCAAAGCAGTTTGGTTAGAATCAACAACAATCACCTGATTACCATGGGTTGCTGCAACTTGCGCAATACCCGCTCCCATGGTGCCGCTTCCAATAATTCCGATATTCATGTAAACATTTAAGATTAAAAAGCAAATGTAAACAAAGAAAAGGGCTTTTTGAAACGAAGCCACATTTCTCGCAGTCTGCGTCATTTATAAAACATTTGATATTGCAATGCTGCGTTCACAGCATTTTTTTGCCGTGCGAAACTGCCGCTGACGATCAAAAACTACCCAAAACGCTTAACGTACCAGGGTCACATCACCTTTAAATAACCTGGTTTTGCCATCAGGATACACCACGCGAATCAGATAAAAATACACATCAGGATCCTGCGCCTTCCCTTTAAAGGTACCATCCCAGCCGCGGTTGTCGTTAGCCACAAATATTTCGGAACCCCAGCGGTTAAGCACCCGAAACTCCTGCACATTTTGAAAACTAAAGCCGGCAATGCGAAAGATATCATTTCGACCGTCGCCGTTTGGCGTAAAGGCAGATGGCACAAAGAGATTGCCATTATAATCAACGTTAATATAAATGCTGTCTACATTGCCGCATCCATGAATATCGATGCCGTGTACATAATACATCATAGGTTCTGCCGGTGTGATGGTCACTTTATCAATATTGGGGTTTCCGGTTCCGTTGAGGGTTGTCCAGCTATAAACATGCGCACCGGTGGCGATCAGGGTTACAGGTTGTAAATATTTCACCATGATAGAATCGCCATTGAGAATACTCACCGGTGGTCGCGGAAAAGTTTTGACATGAATCGTAACCGTGTCTCCGCAATTATAAGAATCAAGCCGGGTGCAGGTATAATAAAAATCGCCACCTGCTGGAGGGGTGATCAGAGGGTTGGCACATGTTGTGCAGCTCAAACCGGAAGTACCCCCATTTTGATTATACCAAAGAAACGTTTCAGTACCATTGCCTGAACCGATAGCTAACGCAGGATATCCGTCACCTTCGCAAACAGTTGTATCCAGCGGACTTACTTTCAAATCATGCACCGACAAAGAAACCGTCACAGAATCTTTAACGAGGCAATTATTTCCCCCACGGGTAGACACAGTAAAAGTAGTGGTGGCCTGAACATTTCCCTGAGTGACTGCCAATGCTGAATCGCTTACTAATGCAGACGGCTGCCAGTTGTATTCCCAGGTTTTGACAGGTATGTCGCACAATGAAAAACGCATATTGGGGAGTACTGATGCAGGTACGGGACCGGTCGGTGCCTGTGCAAAAGGTAATATACAACCTCCAAACTGTGAACTCTGGGTGTAAAATTGCGGACTGGGAACAAATGAATAACGAACTGGATCACTGTTGCCAAAACCTGTGCCTCCGGTATTGAAATAACAGATTTCGATCAGCAGATTTTTGGTACCATCCCATAAAAAAGGGGTTTGCAGCGGAAAACGATTCCACCCCACGGTGGTAACGTAAGCAGGATTCGCATACACTTCCTTAAGGTTGGATGGAATAATAAATCCGGTTAGTTGTGTGAGATTCGTACAACCCATTTTTATGCTCATGTCATAGCCCGCAATGCTGGTTTTAGATGCAATGTCCAGTGCAAGGGAATCAATTCTCCCTTTCATAATTCCCATGGCATTTAAATCTGCAATGGTATAGATCATTTGGGTTCTGCCACCTGCATAGCTGCAATTAAAAGGAGTAAGGGTATTATTGGTGGCAACACCTGCCCCTACCGTATATTGGTTAAAAGGTGTAGCACAAACCACATTTTCTTCTCCGCACTGGTATACCGGCACCGGTCCAAATGGCGTGGCTGTTAAAGTGCTGAATCCCGGTTCACATAAAATGAGCGGAGACGCGGCAGCATCTACAGAATTTGAATTATCAATAATAACCATGATGGTATCCTGCGTTTTACAAATAATACCCGGTGGTGGGTTTAATGCCTTCACGATATAGGTAGTGGTTACTAAAGGAGCGGCCTTGGGATTCTGAATATTCAAATCGGTGATACCGATGTTGCTGGTGTTACCGTTGATATCGGTCCATTGCCATTGTGTAATACCTGCAGGCGCTGCAATATTAAATTGCACGGAATCGCCTTCCGGACAAAAATACAAATCGGGTCCGGCATCGATCCCCGGCAACACTTTGATCAGCACAACACAATAAGATTTCAGTACAATAGGCTGTGCAATTGTGCAGCTTGAATCAGTAAATGTGATTACCAGTGTGTGATTTCCCACCTGGGCGATATTGGGCGTCCAGTTGAAAGAAGCTGTTACCGGATTACCGCCGCCAACGGGCGTAAATGAAAAATTGGAGCCCGGACAGGAAATAATATGATTGGACGATGCCAGTACTGTATTGGTATTTGCGTTACTGATGGCCATAATATCAAAGCTCATATAAGTACCGGCACACACCTCCATTTCTATCGGTGCGGGATTTGTCAGGGTGGCCCCCACCAAATTGAGTACAGTATAATTTTGCGTTCCATTCGGATCAGAAGGCGGTGCCCCGGCGCAGTTAAGTACATTCAACTGCACATCGCGCATCACGCTTCCTACCGTATCGCCGGTAATCTGATCAATTTCATAACATTCAAATGCCATGGCATAAGTACCTGTAGCGATCGGTGTAAAAACGGCAGTGCCGGTATTGGGATTAACCACATAACCGCCTGGAGCAGCCGGACCGAACGGATTCGCTGTGATAGCACCTGCTGCCCAGTTGATCGGAAAACAATTGGTCTGATTCAGCGGTTGTGCCGGTACAAAAACCAATGAATCCAAATCAGGATCTACCGGACCATTGAGGTAAGTTTTGGGCTGATTGACGCAAACATATGGGATCGGTTTTACTGAAAGAAACGCTGAGTTATTGATCGGGCGTGATACATTATTCAAACGGGCAAAAACACAAATACCGGCCGAACCGGGATTTTGCAGATTACCGATCGCATTGTTGCGGCAGCAATTATTATTATATTTAAATTGCCAGTCGGTACAGGCCATCGGCAGGTTTACAATACCGGTATAATGCCATTCTTCATAAGCAGGAAATGCACTGGCTGCATTCTGACACCAATTTACAATATTAGGACACAGATCCCCATAGATTTTTCTGGTGTTATTGCCGTTGGTATCTGCACTGACAGTAAAGTTTTGACTGCAGCTCGCAGATTCGGCCCGTAACTGCACATTGCCCGCCAATCCTGCATTACCGGGCTTACAATCGCGGTACAAAATCAGATGAACTCTGTATTGCATGGGTGCCACATATTCATAATAAATATCTGAAGCGGCGATATGAGTAGCATTTGTTTTGCTAAAAATCAAGGTAAAAAAAAAGAAGAGTGCTAACGGTTTAATTATATTCATAACTGAAATTTTATATAATTTGATAAATCTACTCAATATTCACAATAAAAAAAACTTGTTTGACCTTATTTTAGACGCCCTTTATATTTTTTTAGTTTGGAACGCTTTATATATTTATATTTACCATATTAATATATAAAGTGCTGAAATAAGTGCAGTCATCCATCATAGCGGGCCTGGGATTTGGCCTATTCATGTCGGTCTCCGTTGGCCCGACGATTTTTGCTATTATCAAGTATAGCATCAGTTTTGGCTGGAAAGCAGGTATGAGCTTTGTTCTGGGCGTTTCACTCAGTGATATTATTTATGTGGCGTTGGCCAATCTGGCTTCCGGTTTTCTGGCCGATTTGCTCAGCCATGAAAAACTGATCGGTTATACGGGCTCGGCATTGTTTATATTAATGGGTGTGTATGGTTATTTTAAGAAAATTAAGGTAACACGCAATGTGAAAGATATGGCGACGGTTACCAACAAACATCACCTGAAAATATTTGGCAGCGGCTTTTTACTGAATACTTTCAACCCCGGAGTGATCATTACGTGGATCACGGCCGTAGCCGCTATTGCCAATATGAATAACAGCTACCGGTTTGCATTCTTCGGCAGTTGTCTGGGTCTCATACTGACCTTTGACTTTTCGAAAGTGCTGCTGGCGCAAAAAATCAGAACGAAACTAACACCCAGAAATATTGTCTACCTCAACAGGATTTCTGCATTGTGCATTCTGGCGATCGGACTTTTTCTTTTTCTAAAAATTGCATTCGACCTCAAAGTGCAGGGGCATTAATCAACATGAAACACTCAGCACCGGCTAAGCCTGCTGCAACAGTGAATCAATCACCCTGGCATACCAAGTATGTTCAAGACTTAGCACTTTAGCAGCGACTATTTCAGGAGTGTCGGTGCTTTCTAACGCAACTTCCTTTTGCAACAATACAGTACCTTCGTCGTAGTGCTCATTCACAAAATGGATCGTGATACCGCTGACAGATTCACCCCGGACAACAACTGCTTCATGCACATGATGTCCGTACATACCTTTCCCTCCAAATTTGGGTAACAGGGCCGGATGAATATTGATTATTTTATTAGGAAATGCCTTCACCATGTACCCGGGTATCTTCCATAGAAATCCGGCCAATACCAGCAAATCCGGCTTAAAATATTCAAGGGTATCAATAAAAACTTCTTCGTTAAACAAGTCCTTGTCTACCAGCATCACGTCTATCTTATTGTCCTGTGCGATACCGATCACGCCTGCATGCCGGTTGTTGGTTATAATCAATGGAAACGAAATCTCCGGTCTGTCTTGAAAATACCGAAGAATTGCCTTGACATTACTACCGCCACCGGACGCAAAAAGCAAGACTTTTTTCATGGAGCAAAAATAATACAATGCTTTGCAGCTTTGCAACAAAAATCAGGAGCATTTTGTGTGAACTCATATTAAAGAATTGCATTTTGCACTTAAAATCCTGTTGCCTGCCTAATAGACTGCAGGCACGAGGTCATTAACTTCCCTTTTCTACTTAAAATCTTATACGCTATTTGTAAGCTAATTAAATCGCAGCAAGTCATTTTAGATGAGTATGCGTCCTTTACCCTGCTGATATTTGTTCATCAAAAGAGTATTACATCTTTAAAAATCGGTACCGAAAGCAAAACTTAGGATGAGCCGTGTAAGGTGCGAAGCAAAGCTAGCGTTTATTTTTTGCGTCAATTCGCAAAATAAAAATTAAATTCGCAGCCTTATGAGACCTGATATTGCAACAATCCTGAAAGGAACACAAATTGATACCCAAATCACTGTGATGGGTTGGGTACGTACCTTCCGAAATAACCAGTTTATTGCGCTCAACGACGGCAGCACCAACCATAATTTACAGGTAGTGGTACCGCTAGATTCACTGGACGAGACGCAACTGAAACGAATTACGACTTCTGCCTGCATTCGCGCCACCGGTCAATTGATCCAGTCGCTCGGCAAAGGCCAGACAGTGGAGCTCGTTGCAGATGCTATCGAAATATTAGGAGACAGCGATGCCGAAAAGTATCCGCTTCAGCCTAAAAAACACAGTCTTGAGTTTCTGCGTGAAATAGCGCATCTGCGTTTCCGTACAAACACATTTGCCAGTGTGAACCGTTTACGCAACGCCCTTATTTTTGGCATACATCAGTTTTTTCAGGAAAGAAATTTTCTAAATATCCATACGCCGATTATTTCTGCAAGTGATGCCGAAGGTGCCGGCGAAATGTTCAGGGTAACTACCCTCGATATAGAGGCCTTGCCGAAAGATGAAAATGACAAAATTGATTTTACGCAGGATTTTTTTGGACGAAGCACTAACCTGACCGTAAGCGGCCAATTAGAAGCCGAACTGGCAGCCATGGCTTTTACCAAGGTGTACACATTTGGCCCTACCTTCAGGGCTGAAAACTCAAATACAGCAAGGCATCTGGCGGAATTCTGGATGATAGAACCTGAAGTAGCCTTCAACGATTTAAAAGACAATGCAGATCTGGCGGAAGATATGATGAAAACTGTGATCAGATATGCAATGGAAAAGCATCCGGATGACATTGATTTTCTGGATGCACGGCTGGCAGAAGAAGAAAAGCAAAAACCAGCCAATGAACGGGTCGAATTTAGCCTGAAAGAGAAACTGAATTTTGTGCTGGACAATCAGTTTGAACGCATTACGTATACAGAAGCCATTGACATTTTGCTACAGTCTCCTGCTTACAAAAAGAAAAAGTTTAAGTACGATGTAAGCTGGGGTATCGATATGCAAAGCGAGCACGAAAGATATCTGGTAGAGAAACATTTCAAAAAGCCGGTGATTGTAACGGATTACCCTAAAAATATCAAGGCATTTTACATGCGTCAAAATGATCATTGCGAAGCGGGTAAAGAAACCGTCGCTGCCATGGACATTCTGGCTCCCGGCATCGGAGAAATCATCGGCGGATCGCAGCGTGAAGAACGTCTGGACAAACTGGAACAACGCATGCAGGAAATGCATATACCCACCAAAGAGATGTTCTGGTATCTCGATACACGACGTTTCGGCACTTGCAAGCATGCAGGCTTTGGTCTTGGCTTTGAACGTCTGGTGCAGTTTGTAACCGGCATGGGCAATATCAGAGATGTGATCCCTTTCCCCAGAACACCCAAGAACTGTGAGTTTTAAAATATCCTGAACAGTGTTGCCCGGCCAGTTAGCCTGACGAAATTTCTGAATTACAAACGATCTTTGCGCCTATGTATAACGACCGCTTCGTTGAGACTTTGCTCAATGCAGTTGGTAAATTACAGGTTCACACTGAA
>JADYYU010000298.1 GCA_020853515.1 Chitinophagaceae bacterium
AAATGGTAAAATATTGATTGCCGAATAACTGCTTTCGAACAGGTGCACTGAGGGTAAAAAAGTAGAACGGTTTATTTGAATTCATAAAGATCGCATGGCTGTTAGCCCCGACTGCAATGAAAATCCTTTTTGTTGGCCCAATGAAGCGAAGCAAATGGGGCCCAGCAAAAAGATTGAAATGTAAGGTGGGAAATAGCTCCAAAAAAACAACAAATTGTGCGCGTGTTTATTTCAATCAGGGAGGTCTAAACTTTTGAGCGCAGTTTCATTGTAGTGTATTTATCTTTGCGACACTTTGAAAATATTATTTAAAATATTCAGATGGCTGGGCATCCTTACAGGTGTCCTGATCTTGCTGCTGCTTATATTTGCGGTGTATGTTTATTCGGTCAGTGACATAAAACCGCCGAAAATTACTGATATGTCCGCCACCACATTAACCCGTACACAAACGGACTCAGGACATTATAACATCGGAAATAATTTTATACAAAAAAATAAATATGGATTGTATGAACTCTATCTGGAGGGTGACGATTTTGAACGGGGTACCATTTACGGCAAACTGGCCAAAGAGTTGATTCAATATCAGGAACTGACATTTACCAATGAAATTCAGCGCATGATACCCTCCAAAGATTATCTCAAATTTTTGAAGTATATCGTGGGCTTTATGAACCGCCACCTGAGCGACTTTGTGATTCCCGAGTATCAAAGGGAGATTTATGGTATTTCATTATCAGCGTCCGGACAATTTAACTGGATCGGTACCAATTATTCACGGCAGCTTAATTACCACGCCGCACACGACATTGGTCATGCCCTGGCCAACCTGATGCTGGTGGGCTGCACATCCTTTGCTACCTGGGATGAACGCTCGAAAGATAGCTTGCTTACAGTTGGCCGTAATTTTGATTTTTA
Source organism: Chitinophagaceae bacterium (assembly GCA_020853515.1). Classification (GTDB taxonomy): domain Bacteria; phylum Bacteroidota; class Bacteroidia; order Chitinophagales; family Chitinophagaceae; genus OLB11. The sequence goes on from JADYYU010000298.1 coordinate 922, forward strand.
TGTAGGAGATGATTTTGCTAAAAATAAGATCATCGCTTTTTATAAACCGGCTAAAGGAATTCCTTTTATGTCGGTCACCTGGGGTGGATTTGCCGGGGTAGTGAGCGGCATGAATGCCAGGGGGCTCACTGTGACGATCAATGCCAATAAATCATCAATCCCTTACGGTGCTGCCACACCCGTATCGCTGGTAGCACGTGAAATATTGCAGTATGCCGGCAATATTGCTGAAGCGGTGGCAATCGCAAAAAAACGCACTATGTTTGTCAGTGAAAGTTTTTTGATTGCCTCGGCCGCAGATAATAAGGCAGTTGTGATTGAAAAAACACCGGATGACATTGATGTGTATGAATCAGGTAAACATGAAATAATGTGCGCTAACCACTATCAGAGCCACTTACTGGCAGGTCAGGAACTGAATCAGACACAAATAAAAAACAGCGCCTCACTTTACAGGTATCAGCGTTTGCAGCAGTTAATGGACGGCATCCAGGAAAATACACCGCAAAAAACGGCTGCCATCCTGCGTGATTACCGCGGCAAAAACAATGCAAACATCGGGCTCACCAATGAAAAAGCGCTGAATCAGTTTATCAGTCATCATTCAGTTATTTTTCAACCGCAAAAACTATTGGTATGGGTCAGCACGTCACCCTGGCAACTGGGTGAATATGTCTGCTATGATCTGAACACAATTTTTCAATCACAAAAACTGGCACCGCTTTACACTGCATCACTGAACATTGCAGCAGACAGCATCCTGCACACCGCTACGTTTGATCAGGTGACTGCTTATCTGGACCTCGAAAAAAAACATTTGAATCATCAACAAATAAACGCAGCAGATATCGTACGTATCAATCCACTCTATTATGACAGTTACCGGATAGCTGGTGATATTTATACCGACGCACATAAAACGGACAGTGCCGTACTCATGTATAAAAAAGCACTTACTTTTGAAATCGCAACAGAAGACGAACGAAGGTTGATCGAACAAAAATTATCAGCTAATCAAAAAAGTGTAAAATGATACAAGGCATCGGCACAGACATTGTAGAAGTCAAAAGGATCGGGGAAAAACTGCTGCGCAATGAAGCATTTAAAACCCATGTATTTTCTGCAGCGGAAATTGCTTACTGCGAAAAGCAGAAAATGCCTCCGGTACATTATGCCGCACGATGGGCTGTGAAGGAAGCCTACCTGAAAGCCTATGGTTTGCGGTTTATTGGCAACCATCGTCTGCACGAGATCGAGACCATTCATAATGAAGACGGAAAACCATCAGTAAAACTGAACGGCCAATCAGCGGTTATGCATTCAGACAAAAAATTGGGTCGTATTCATGTCAGTATTTCTCATACTGAAATACATGCCGTAGCCTATGTAATTATTGAATTACAATAAAACACCTCAATCGTATTAAGACAGGTAAACCGCCTGCAGTGCGCTAATCACAATATTATCGTAAATAGACCTTTGCCCTTGCGAAAGGCCTACCTTTGGTAAAATTAATATGATGAATCAGAAAAAAAACAAGAAGCAATTTGGCATTTGGATGGATACGCAAAATGCGACTATCATAGGGTTTGAAAACGCAGACAGCGAAACATTTGCTGTGATCGGCCATGTGCACAACGAAGGCCCGGAGCCTAATTCGAGTGAGTTTGCCGCTCACAATGAAGAGAAGACCCTTACACAGAAGTATTTCAAAAAGATTGCTGCACTCATGCCCAATATTGACGATATTCATGTGACGGGAAGCGGACAAATTCAGGAACAGTTTATTCACTATCTGGCTGCCACGCCTCAATATAAAAATGTGGTATCTACAGACAGTACATCCAATAAGATGAGTGACGAAAATCTGATCATTTTTATCGGAAAACACTTTGGTTGATTAACTGTTGAATACAGTAAAGAGTGCTGAGGGCCGCTCACAAGCCGGTAATCTCACCGAATCAACGTTGCAGGCTCTGCCTGCCATATCATTTGTAATTCCTGCAGATTCAGGAAGTACTTCATCGAACGTATTACCGTATAACTGCGGTATGCGTACGTTGAAATAATGAATCTGATCTGCAGACCCTATATTGAATTACCTTACAAAGAATATACTTACCTGCAATAGTTCAGATACAGTACACGAAATCGTATAACAATAAGCAGGGGGGCATAAACGACGCAGCATTTACCTTTCGGCTTTGATAGCAGTCCCTCCTTTGCTATTGCGCAGGCGAGGCCATTCTTACTTTTTGTGAACGAGTGCAGACAACTTTCAAAACCTGTTAGCGGTGCAGGTAATATGGAGAAAGTTTTGTTGCAGGGGCCGATTTTATCTGTATTTGCTCAAATTAAAGCTGCGAAACCGTTCCGAAAATAATTTTAAACTTATATTTGATAAAACCACAATTATAAGACAAATTTGCACTCCTTTATGAAACAATTGATTCACGATATCAGCCCACTGATTGAGACACCACAGCAAATTGTTATTACGCATCATTACAATGCCGATGCCGATGCATTGGGTTCGTCACTGGGACTATATCATTATCTTACATTAAAAGGCCACAAGTGTATTGTTGTTTCACCAAACGGCATGCCCGACTTTCTGCAATGGATGCCAGCAGCATACAAAGTACTTAAATTTGACGAGCAGAGAAATGAAGTGATCACGGCCATCGAAAAGGCCACCTTGTTATTTTGCCTTGATTTTAACCAGTTTTCGCGTACTAAAGAACTGGCACCGTTTCTTGAAAATGCAAAGGCAAAAAAAATTATCATCGACCATCATCTGAATCCCGATAAGAATTTTGACTTTGGCGTCAGCAAACCCTCCAAAAGCAGTACCTGCGAAATGATCTTTGATTTTATCAATGAAATGGGTGATAATGCTTTGATTAATCTGGATATTGCTCAGTGCTTGTACTCAGGTGTTATGACCGACACCGGCTCATTTAAGTTCCCCAGCACTTCAGCCAATGTACATCTGATGGTGGCCGATCTGATGCAGAAGGGATTGGTACCGACACCCATACATCAGGCCATTTTAGATAATTATCAGGAAAACAGATTGCGGTTTTTAGGGTATATTCTGTCAGAAAAAATGTTGCTGTTTCCTGAATACAACAGCGCAATCATTGCTGTAAGCAGGGAAGAGCTCAATAAGTACAAAATAAACACCGGCGATACGGAAGGAATTGTTAACTATCCCTTAAGCATTAAAAATATAATTTTTTCTACCTTTATCAGCGAAAGAGACAATGAGATCCGCATGTCATTCAGAAGTAAAGGCGATTTTAACGTAAATATTTTTGCACGAAATTACTTTAATGGCGGTGGTCATCATAATGCATCAGGCGGCCGTTCAGATGTCTCTCTTTCTGAGACTATAAAAATATATAAACAAGCATTAGACGATAACAAAAAACAACTTAAACAATGTTATTTAGATTTACAATAGCTATTTTATTGAGTAGTTTGGCCGTTCCGGCTTTGTCGCAGCAAAATCCTGCACCCGCACCGCTTAATTTTAAAAAAACAGGCACCGGCATCGAGTATGCTTTTGTAGTAGATAAAACGACAGGGGCCAAACCTCAGGAAGGCGATCAGATCAAAATTAATATGGTGTCTATTGCAGGTAACAGATACCTGTATAACTCTTTTCAGCAAAATAAAGGCAAGCCGGTAGAGTTTGGTGTCGCTAAGCCTGCTTTTAAGGGCGATATTATTGAGGTGATCACGCTGATGAATGCCGGAGATAGTGTGGTGTGCCTGATTGATGCTGATCTCGTTTACAAAAATACCAAACAAAAAAAGCCGGATTTTGTCAAAAAGGGAGAGAAGATACAGTATATGATCAAATTGGTTTCTATCAAACCTAAGGCAATTGTTCAAAAAGAGCAACAGGCCGTGATCAATAAACAAATTAAAGAACAACTTGCCCAACAGCAAAAAGAAGAGCAAAAACAGATCGGTGCGCAGGAAAAGGAATTGCAGAGTTATTTTAAGGCAAATAATATCACCCCATTAAAAACAGCTTCAGGTCTTTATTATGTAATTAAAGAAGAAGGCGCCGGGGCTAAGCCGTCTGCGAACGATACAGTAAGCCTGAATTACCGCGGTAAACTCATCAACGGAACCACTTTCGACAGTAATATTGACTCTGCATTCGGACATTTGAGCCCGTTTGTTTTCCCATTAGGTGCCGGACGAGTTATTAAGGGTTGGGATGAGGGCGTAGCCTTGTTAAATCAGGGTACTAAGGCCACTTTTTTCATACCTTCCCGACTGGGATACAGCACACAGGCTATGCCCGGCAATGCCGCCAATCCAAAAGGGATACCCGCAAATTCTGTTCTTATTTTCGACGTCGAACTGCTGAATATTAAACCCCTAATTAAATAAACATACTAAATAAATAAACATGATCAAGAAAATTTCTTTGACCCTGACTGTCATTTTGATGGGAATAATTCACACAAATGCTCAGTCTGAAAATTTTTCTAAATTGAAATC
>JADYYU010000299.1 GCA_020853515.1 Chitinophagaceae bacterium
AGTTTATACGAATTCAATACGTAAATTCAACCTGACAGATGACGGTACTACGATTACGATAACGCATTTACCTACAATTACTGACTCCACAAACCTGCATCGAAGAGATTATAACGCAGTGCCACAAATATTACCCAATGGTACGGAAGGAATTACTGCATTTTCAGGTGTATTTCAACCAGCAGTTGATTTGCCATTTTTAAATTGTGTGAATATTGATAGCACAAGTTATGCGGTCAATAACTCGTTTCAACAATACTATAATCATTACCACTGCGCTGTTTTGCCTCTTTATTCCGCATCCGGTAATGAGATGCACAACGTTTTTTTTGGTGGGATTGCTCAATACTACGACAGTTTAGGTATTTTAGTGCAGGATAACAGTGTTCCGTTTGTAAAAACAATTGCGCGTGTGACAAGAAATTCGGTGGGAACAATGGCTGAATATAAGCTTCCTGTTGAAATGCCAGATTTAATCGGAGCAGGTGCCGAATTTATACCCATTACAGGTGTCCCTCATTTTAGCAATGATGTTCTTAAATTAGATGATTTCACAGCAGACAGCACTTTGGTGGGTTATGTATATGGCGGTATTAGCAGCACTGCTGCCAATATCTTTTTTACGAATACTGGAACTCAGAGTAATGCAAGCAGTCAAATATTTAAAGTGTATGTTATAAAAAATGCTGCAGCAGGTATTCACGACTTGAACGAGCAAAGTATCGGAACACTTAAAGTTCAGGTGTTTCCAAATCCTAACGATGGAAATTTTGTAGTGAAATTCAATTTAAGCAAAATTGCACAAACAAAAATTTCTATATTTAGTATTGATGGCAAAAAATTAGAAGATAGAGTTTTAACCAATTTAGTTTTAGGCGAGAATTTGTATCAGCGTAAAATTAAAAACCTTGAACTTGGTGGGACATATTTGTTGACAATTGAAACACCTTATGAAAAGGTGACACAAAAAGTAATTATCGGACAGTAGACAGAAACGACCGCACCTGCCACAGTGCGGAAAGCAAGTCCGTTGTTCTCTAAATGTTCAACAGAAAAAATTGTTTCGGCTGCAGAATGTATGCTTGGCATCTATCCCCCCGCGTCATCTGCTTCGGCACTCCTCTGCCGGTTGAATGAAATGCCGGTGAGTAAATGCTGAAAAGGCCTTTCGGATACCAAGCTACAATGTCTTTCTTAGTAACTTAGTTTTCTGCATAAACTTTTCGTAGCCACATAGTTGAAATAACTGAGACAGAGCGGGCGCAAAAACCATTTACACGTGCAACAAGTATTTTTCCCTTATTTTCCTCTTTTGCATTTAGCTGCTACCATCTAACAATCCGCAACCCTTGATTGGCCGCGCCCTCCAGATGAAGTAGAGGAATTGCCTTATAGCAAAACGGACAAGCGACACAAATATTAAACACCGCAAGAGAAAAAGACGCGTGCAGAAAAGATAGCAAAACGAAGATTCATTTAATAAGCGCTATCTTTGAAAATGGCTATCAGGCAATTCAGGATACAAGGTTTAGATAACAATCAAGTTGAAATTTCCAGAAATAACCATGGACACAATCAGCTCAACTACAAAAAAGAAAGCAGCCTGCGTGATGTCATACTACGGATCGTGAAGGAACCTATGACCATTTTGTTGTTAGTGGCTTCCGCCATTTATTTTATGAGCGGTGAAACCGGCAACGGATTCTTTATGCTGGCCGCAGTTCTGTTTGTGACCTCCATTTCATTATTTCAAAGTTCCCGTAGCAAGAATGCCCTTGAAAAATTAAAGGATCTCTCACAGCCCCATTGCAAAGTGATACGAAACGGAACGACAGTAGAAATAAGAAGTGAAGAAGTGGTTGTGGGTGACTTCCTTGTGGCAGAAGAAGGGGCCGCCATTGCAGCAGATGGCCGCGTGGTGCATAGCAACGACTTTTCAGTAAACGAGGCTATACTCACAGGTGAATCCCTTGCTGTTTTTAAAGATAAAGATCAGGATGATCACTTGATCTATAGTGGCACTTCAGTTGCCAGCGGGTTAGCCATCGCTGAAATTACAGCCATTGGCAACGAAACCCTACTGGGTAAAATCGGGAAAAGTATTGAGCGTATCGGCGAAGAGAAAACGCCCTTAGAGATACAGATCACAAATTTTGTGAAATGGATGGCGATTGCCGGCTCGCTTGTTTTTGTCCTCGTATGGGGTATTCATTACTGGAAGTCGCAGGATGTGCTGGGTAGTTTATTGCAGTCGCTCACTTTAGCCATGAGTATTTTGCCCGAAGAGATTCCGGTGGCTTTTGCCACCTTTATGGCCCTGGGAGCCTGGCGCTTGATGAAGTTGGGTATTGTGGTAAAGCAAACAAAAACGGTTGAAACCTTAGGCAGTGCCACGGTTATCTGTACAGATAAAACCGGAACGATTACCGAAAACATCATGAGTTTGGCCAAACTGTTTATTTTGAAAAGTAATGCAATCGTAAATCCGGAAGAGCTGCAAAGTGATGATGAAAATGAACTGCTTGCATGCGCTATGTGGGCCAGTGAACCGATCCCCTTCGATCCGATGGAGGTGGCATTGCATCAGGCTTATACTGACCGGATACTAATTGACAAACGACCTGAATACAAGCTCGTGCACGAATATCCATTAAGCGGTAAACCACCGATGATGACTCATGTGTTTTTAGATAGCAAGGGCAGCCAGGTTATTGCAGCCAAAGGGGCCCCTGAAGCACTCATGCAGGTTTCGACCCTTACTCAGTCTGAGATAGAGCTCATTCATACAGCCATTGAACTCTTAGCCGCTGAAGGATACAGGGTTTTGGGTGTAGGCGTATCTAACTTTAAAGGAGATAAGTATCCGGCTAAACAACAGGATTTGACTTTTCAATTCAAAGGGATCGTTGCTTTCTATGACCCTCCCAAAAAGAATATTGGACAGGTGCTGCAAGATTTTTATGCAGCAGGTATTGATGTAAAGATCATAACGGGTGATAATGCAGCAACCACTGTTTCCATTGCGAAACAAATTGGGTTCAAAGGAAATCATAAAACTATTTCGGGTGATGCGTTGATGGCATTATCAGATAAGGATTTGCAAAGCCGCGTGATGGATACTGCTATTTTTACCCGCATGTTTCCGGAAGCCAAATTGAGAATCATCAATGCGTTGAAATCTAATCATCAGATCGTTGCAATGACAGGCGATGGGATCAATGATGGTCCGGCATTAAAGGCCGCCCATATCGGCATTGCAATGGGAAAGAAGGGAACTGAAACAGCCAGGCAGGCAGCGTCCTTAATTTTATTGGATGATGATTTGTCTAAAATGGTTGATGCCGTGGCAATGGGGCGAAGGATCTATGCCAATCTGAAGAAGGCTATACAGTATATCATTTCAATTCATATTCCTATCATCCTGACAGTATTTATTCCTTTAGCCCTTGGCTGGAGGTATCCGGGTATTTTTTCGCCGGTGCATATTATATTTTTAGAGATTATCATGGGGCCTACCTGCTCTGTTATTTATGAAAATGAACCGATGGAAGCGAATACAATGCTGCAAAAACCCAAGCCGTTTAGCACCACATTTTTTAACTGGCGCGAACTTTCAACCAGCATCATTCAGGGTTTAGTCATCACAGCAGCTACCTTGTCTGTTTATCAGTTTGCAGTACACAACGCTTACAGTGAAGCACTGACACGGACGATGGTTTTCACAGTGTTGATAACGGCTAATATTTTTCTGACCCTAATCAACCGCTCCTTTTATTATTCTATTTTAACGACCTTGAAGTACAAAAACAAGATGGTGTTGCTGATCATTTTTGCCAGTGTTGCCATCGTGGGGTTGATACTTTCTATCAAACCATTCACCGCCTTTTTTGAGTTTGAAACACTGAGTTTATTTCAACTGCTGATTTGTATTGCAATTGGTTTTGTTTCTGTAATTTGGTTTGAAGGGGTAAAAATCAGTTATCGGATCAAAGCAAACATGAATCAAAAGTCGGTCTTATAACTGATGTTCTGCGCTAATCCGGGTTTGGTAGCTGACCTGATAGGCTGCCTCGTTTCACCTTTGGTGCAGGAGTGAGCTGCGGTACCTGATGCTGTTGCCGGTGTAAAAAGTGGCCAACGGCTAATCATACAAGTCATTATCTTTATTGTATAAAGCTTTTGGCGCTATCAGGTCGCACCTTTGTGATGTTGTGAAATTCATTCATAATAGTAATCAAATCAAAATGAAAAGTAATCAGGAATTACAGACAGACGTTCAGAACGCCATTAAATGGGAACCTTTATTGAATGCTGCAGAAATTGGCGTTACAGCAAAAGATGGTATTGTTTCTCTCACAGGTGTGGTGGACAGCTATGCTAAAAAGATGGAAGCTGAGAATGCTGCCAAGAAAGTGATCGGGGTGAAGGCCTTGGTTGAAAAAATTGAAGTGAAATTTCCGGATTCATGGTCGAAATCGAATGCGGATATCGCAAATGAAGTGTTGACTGGTTTGAAAAATGACTGGTCTGTTCCGAACGATCAGGTTACTGTAAAGGTCGAAGATGGCTGGGTTACACTGGAAGGTGAACTTCCATGGAATTATCAGAAAGAAGCTGCTAAAAGTGCCGTCAATTTTCTGAGTGGCGTGAAAGGCGTTACCAATAATATCAAAATCAAATCAGATATACAGGATGCGATCGAGAAGAAAGATGTCGAGGATGCAATTGCCAGAAGCTGGTCGGTAGATGACAGTGATATTAATGTATCCGTATCAGGTACAACAGTTACCTTAACCGGAACAGTAGACTCATGGTATCAAAAGGATGAAGCTGCCCGTATTGCATGGAAAACGTCCGGTATCTGGCATGTAAAAAATGAACTGGCTGTTGACTATGAATATGCCTTTAGTTAATCAAAATGTCTGAAACGGCAGAGGCAAAAGGCTTCTGCCGCTTTTAGTTCGTGCTTTAACGGTCGCAGTTACATCACTCACGGATGTGTACCTTAATGCCTGCAACTACGCATGATGCGAATTTGCAAACCCATGCTCGGTTCATTTTTTGGATGAACCACGAATGAGCGGTATTTCAAAAGCTTTAATCCCTAACCAACAATCAATTTATGACATTTCAAACTATCAACCCGGCAACAAACAAAGTAGTCAGATCATTTGATCAAATGACGGACCCTGCTGTTGAAAAAGCAATATCACTAGCGGCCACTGCATTTAAAGAATGGAAGCAAACCGACTATCAGACCAGAGCACAGCTACTCTATACGGTTGCCGGTTTACTTCGTGCAAAAAGAAAAGATCTTGCAAAAATGATTACCTTAGAAATGGGCAAACTTGTTTCTCATGCAGAAGGTGAAATCAAACTGAGTGCGGAGATCTTTGACTATTATGCCAAAAATGCGGAAGGATTTTTAGCAGACAAAGTGTTGAGTCCTGTTCATGGAAAAGCATTTATACGTTACAGTCCTGTTGGTGTATTGCTTGGCATTCAACCCTGGAATTTTCCTTTTTATCAGGTAGCACGTTTTGCAGCACCTAATATCATGATAGGAAATACCGTTTTGATTAAGCATGCGATGAATGTGCCTCAGTGTGCCATCGCTATTGAAGAAATCTTTGCAGAAGCAGGGGCACCGGCAGGATTGTACACCAATTTATTAATCTCACATCAACAGACCGATCGCATCATCGGCGATCAAAGGATTCGCGGTCTTTCGCTGACCGGAAGTGAAGTGGCAGGTGCTATTGTTGCAGCAGAAGCCGGTAAACACGTTAAAAAATCAGTTTTGGAACTCGGTGGTAGCGATGCATTCATTATTCTGGAAGATGCAGATATCGACAAGGCAGTGGAATGGGCTTTGGTCGGCAGAATTAACAACAACGGACAGTGTTGCGTGGCAGCCAAAAGGTTTATCGCTGTGGAAGGTATTGCAGATGCTTTTCTTGAAAAGTTCAGGCATAAAATGGATGCTTTGGTAGTGGGAGACCCGATGGCAGATACGACCCATTTAGGTCCGCTTTGTACAGAGGCCGCAGCGGTAAAAATTGCAGATCAGGTAAAACGAGCCGTCGATGGCGGTGCACAAATTCTGCTGGGCGGAAAAAGAGTCGACAGAGAAGGGGCCGATATGGAAGCAACTATTTTAACAGAGATAGCGCCGGGAAATCCGGTCTTCTATGAAGAGTTTTTTGGTCCGGTGGCTCTTTTTTTTAAAGTAAAAAATGAAGAAGAAGCCATTGCTTTGGCCAACGATTCTCCATTCGGATTAGGCGGTTCGGTATTTACACAAGATATTGAAAGAGGCAAACGGGTAGCTGATCAAATTGACACGGGCATGGTTTTTATCAATCACCCCACCTGGACTCAAGCCGATCTGCCATTTGGTGGTACGAAGGGTTCTGGGTATGGCAGAGAAATGGCACAACTTGGCTTAGATGAATTTGTAAATAAAAAACTCATTCGAATCAGCGAATTAAGCGATCCGTTTTAAAATTTAAAGGATACATGACAATGAAAATAGCACTGATAGGCATGGGAATAACTGTTGTATTATTTATTGTATTTCAGATTTATATCACCATGACAACAAATAAGGCAGAAACACAGTTATACCAGCTTATTCAGGCAGAGAAAGATTTTGAAATCAGATTCTATCCATCGTCCACCATGGCGGTGATTACATCGTCGGCCAAAACGTACAGAGAACTGGGTAAGGTTGGTTTTGCAAAACTCGCCGCTTATATTTTTGGTGGAAATAAAGATAAAATGCAAATAGCGATGACCTCTCCTGTGCACATGGATATAGGTGATGGCTTATCGAGTATGAGTTTTGCAATGCCTGCTAAATATAATCGAAGCAATTTGCCTGTACCCGATAATGCCGATGTGCGTATTGTAAGCTCACCGGATGAATTTGTGGCTGCTATTACGTTTGATGGCTTTCCTTCGCAGGAAGTGATCGAGAAGCAAACAGCACTACTGAAAAATGCGCTGAATGAAAGACATCTTTCCTTTTACGGACCCTTTCGATTTTTGGGTTATAATCCGCCTTATCAATTAGCAGGCAGACGAAATGAAATTATAGTAGCCCTTAACTGGGCCGGCGATCGTCCGGAGGAAGAAAGGAAGGTCGGCCATGCGGATTCCCTTTAAATCAAATAAATAAAAACGGTAACCATCAAAAAGAATACAATGAAAAATTACAAACTATTTACTAAAGCAAAACTGGGTTCGACAGAGATTAAAAATCATATCGTGATGGCGCCTATGACAAGATGCCGGGCTATTGGTAATATCCCGAATGATTTAATGGCAACCTATTATCACCAAAGAGCCTCTGCGGGCCTGATCATTACTGAAGGTACATCACCTTCGCCCAATGGCTTGGGGTATGCCCGCATTCCGGGCATTTTTAATGAAGAACAAATTACAGGATGGAAAAAGTCGACATCGGTGGTGCATAACAGCGGAGGTAAAATATTTGTGCAATTAATGCACTCAGGCCGCATCAGTCATAGCCTGAACATGCCGGCAGGTACAGAAATACTAGCCCCTTCTGCAATAAAGGCTCATGGACAGATGTGGACCGATGCCCTGCAAATG
>JADYYU010000300.1 GCA_020853515.1 Chitinophagaceae bacterium
AGTCTCTTGACCGGGAAGCTGAAAAGCTTGGTGTGACCAGGCAATCTATCATTAAGGTGTGGCTTGCCGAACGCCTCGAAAAGGCTGCTCTAACCCATCCATCAAGCGGGAAGCGCTAAAGCGCGCCCCTTATTAAGCAACATATTTCAACATTTCCATTTCTGCCTCATATTGGTTTGGACTTTTGTAGCCCAGGTATGAATGCAGTCGATGGCTGTTATAAAGCAGGAAATATACTGCAACACATCTTGCTGTGCTGTATAGCGAGTCAGGTAGCATTGCCAATGGATTTGCTCCTGTTTAAGGCTACCGAATAAGCGCTCAGCCACTGAATCATGCCGGACCTTGTCCTCTCACTTGTCAGCTTGCGAAACTACGCTACGCTTGTTTTCCCAACAATTTCCCACTCGACTCATACTGCTGATAAAGCCACGTATTTTTAAAAGTTGGCGGTGCTGTTTGCTGGCATATTGCGATCCACGATCCGAATGTGCTATCAGTTCTGCTTATGGTTGACGTTGCCAGACAGCCATTTGCAATGCATCACAAACCAGTCTTACTTTCATTCTTGTACTCATACTCCAGCCAACCATCGCCAGGTCACGCAATGGCCGCAAAATAGAAAGCCTGGCGACAATAATAGTCGATGAGGTACTGCAGCTATTCTGGATTGAAGGGAAGGGAAGGGATGCGATGGTGAGGTGCTCATTTACTCATTTTTTATCGGGACGTATTGTGTACGGTAATTTCCCCACAAAGTAGCGGTGAATGGGGGGATTACCGAGCCACATGAACATAAAGGCCCCGATGATTACCAGAACGAAGAGGAAATTCTTTTGCTTGTGCAATTTCCTCTTTTTTTGTTCTGGTGACTTACCCTCTTGAACGAAATCTTTGTAGCAGCATGAGAGCTGTGGTCGATCCCCATTTTTCTGTGATTTTCCTGCACACACCGTCTTAATAGCAATCGACAGACAAAAATCCTGGAACGGCCAGCATACGCACCAACAACTTCAATATGAATGGAACATCCAGGATCCTCCTGATCCTGGAGTTGATATGTCAGTCACCCTCCTTCTCACCGTAATAAACAGATAATTCCTCCTTTACTCGCTGATTAAGATCAACTTCAAACGCAGCAGAATGCCTGAAACCCCATTTTTGAAATTTCAAAGGAGCTGTTTTTCTCCTGATCAAGGTAGCAAGCCGCTGCGAAGCTGACCGAATGAGCAAGGCGTAATCAGAACAGAAGATTGCGATATTTCATTCATACAGTTTTTAAAATTCAAAACCCTACTGAATAATGAGTTTTGTTATACACCCATTGAATACAACGAAAACCGTCCCCATGAATCGTTGGGGAATATCCCACCGACGCAATTCATGCCTCGATTAACCACCGCTCCAATTTTCTACCATGAATTGTCTACTTGACAGGGAAGCTTACGCATTTTCGTATCTGGTGTTTACATCTGTTTTCTCAGTAGTGCTTCCTATCCCGCTTTCGAAGGCAGAAATCTGTTTACATTTGCATCAAAACTGCTCTAATTATCTGCAATGGGGAATAAATTGACATAGTTAGTAGCTATTAGAATCGCTATGATTTAAAGTACTGAACGAGCTATCTTAGAAAAGCCATTAAATTATACTGAATCGAAGGAATTGCTTTATGTATTTTCAATTGATTATTTGATATTTAATAAATATATTCGGTATTATGATGAAAATTGATATAGATAAAAAATTATTAAAAAAAGATAAAGTTGATATAAGTACCCTTATTAGCCAAATTATGACTGGGAGAGGGATTCTATTCACTGGTGCTGGATTTTCTAAGGAAGCAATCAATACTGAAGGTAGGTCGCCCCCTCTTGCAGAGGAATTAGCAGCTGAAATATGCCATGCAGGTCAGTTTGATCCGGATAATGATCTTAGATATGTCGCAGACTATTATTTAGCAAATAAAGACAAAGAAAGTTTAATTTCTTTACTGAAAAGAAAATTTTCTTTAAGTGATGTATCAGAAAAGCATATAAATATATGTAAAATAAATTGGAGAAGGTTCTATACTACTAATTACGATAAATGTATAGAAATTGCAGCAAACAAATCAGGTAAGCTAATTGAATCTATTGATATAAATTATCCAACAAATGAATACTATCAGCGTGGTGAGTTATGTATTCATTTGAATGGTTCAATTGATTGCCTTACTACAGATTCTCTAGAAAATAGCTTCAAACTTTCTACATCTTCTTATATTTCTGCTGACTCTTTTATCAATTCACCTTGGTTTTACTATTTCAAAAAGGATTTAGAGAGAAGCAGTGTAGTAGTATTTATTGGATATTCTATGTATGACGTAGAAATCCAAAAAATATTGTTTGAGAACGATACCTTCCGAGAAAAAATATATTTTATTACAGAAGAAAATCCTGATCACAAAACTGCATTCACTCTATCAAAGTTTGGAAAGATAGTTCCAATTGGAGTTAAGGGTTTCTCAGAGGCTATTAGTACTTATGCTAATAACTTTACGCATAATA
>JADYYU010000301.1 GCA_020853515.1 Chitinophagaceae bacterium
CAGGCCCTGCACTATAAGTTATGAGATGAGGAAGTTCAACCGGCAGTTCATCGCCGGATAAAGCATGTGGTATATTGTTATCATCATACACAATCGGAAACGGTTCTCCCCAGTATCGTTGTCTGCTGAAGCCGGCATCACGCATCCTGTAGTTTATTTTCCGAATACCGATGTTCAGTTCTTCCAGTTTTTCAATCGCTGAGCGGCTTGCTTCTTCTGCTGACAAACCATTTAAAAAATCTGAGTTAGTTATGATAGCCTGTTTTTCAGTATATGCCTTTTCGCTGATATCTGTATCTTCAAAAATATTTGGTACCGGCAGGTCAAAATGTTTTGCGAAGGCATAGTCGCGCTCATCGCCACAGGGCACGGCCATGATAGCTCCCGTTCCATATCCGGCCAGCACATATTCTGAGATCCACACCGGAATTTCTTTTTTACTGAATGGGTGAACAGCATAAGCACCGGTAAAGACCCCGCTGATGACTTTGGTTTCAGCCAGTCGTTCCCGTTCACTTCTCGAACTGACATATTTTTTATATTCATCTACTGCTTGTTTTTGGGCAGAAGTTGTCATGGTATTCACCAGTTCGTGTTCGGGAGCCAATACCATAAATGACACACCGAACAGGGTGTCGGGCCTGGTGGTAAAAACTTTGATGGCAATATTACCGGAGTGCGGGTCTTTGTTGTGATCATCCGGTATGTTGGCCAGTTGAAAATCGATCTCAGCACCGGTACTTTTTCCGATCCAGTTTTTTTGCATTTCTTTCAGGCTATCCGGGAAATCAACTTTTTCAAGGCCTTCACGCAATCTTTCAGCGTAAGCGGTTATACGTAAAAACCATTGACTCATCAGTTTTCGCTCTACCGGATGTCCACCCCGTTCAGAAACGCCATTCACCACTTCGTCATTGGCCAATACGGTGCCTAAAGCTTCACACCAGTTTACATAACTTTCGGCGCGGTAGGCCAGGCGGTAATCCATCAGCTCTGTTTCAGTCAGAAGTTTTCCTTTCTCTGATTGAATCAGTAGGTCAATGGGTTCTGCCTTATTCGTTTCGGGGTTATACCAACTGTTATAGAGCTTCAAAAAAATCCATTGCGTCCATTGGTAATAGGCCGGATCCGACGTTTTGACTTCACGGCTCCAGTCAAAGCAAAAGCCAATATTATCGAGCTGCTCTTTATAACGTTCAATATTTTTTTCGGTGGTCACAGCAGGGTGTTGTCCGGTTTCGATGGCATATTGCTCTGCGGGTAATCCAAAAGCATCAAAGCCCATGGGATGCAGCACATTAAAACCCTTCAGCCGTTTGTATCTCGCATAGATGTCGCTGGCTATATATCCGAGGGGATGCCCTACATGCAAACCTGCACCTGACGGGTAGGGGAACATGTCGAGTACATAACATTTGGGTTTAGAAAATTCATTTTCAATTTTGTAGGCCTGATCTTTCTTCCATGTGGCCTGCCATTTTTTTTCGATCTCCCTGTAGTTGTATTGCATATTTTTTTAAAAGGCTCAAAGATAAAGGATATGACGGAAAGTAAAAGGTTGAATTCAATTTCCTTAATACAGTGAGGCGTTGCAGGCGCAGTCTGCGGTGGTAGTTCTGCTTTACTGTTTTTTTCTGAACGAACAACGCTGCCGTATAAGATGATGCTGTCACATCTTTGATTGTACCGTAATTTTGCCGGGCATTCGCAAAGAAGTTTATAAGCTATCAATTTAGCATTGGTACAAAAAATGAAATTGGTATTACATTTGCATCCACAAAAATTCATCATGAGAAAGATCATTTTTCTGCTACTGTTTACGGCTCATTTTGCACAGGGTCAGACAAAGATCAGCGGTAAGGTAACAGATACAAAGGGCGAAGCACTGACCGGTGTGAATATCGCAGTGAAAAATAGTTATGACGGCGCCACATCGGATGTGAAAGGTGAATTTTCTTTCGAAACAAATGAAAAAGACAGCATCACAATTTCTGCAACCTATATCGGCTACCTGCCGCAGGAAAAAAGAATCATGCTGAGCGCAAAAAATATGACGGTTTCTTTTTCACTGAAAGAAAAAATGAACGAACTGAAAGCAGTGGTGATCAGCGCCGGCTCATTTGAAGCCAGTGATGAGAAAAAGGGAACTGTATTAAAAGCCCTTGATATTGTCACAACTGCCGGCAGTAACGGAGACAGCTATGGCGCGTTGAAAACCCTGCCCGGTGCCCAGCAAACCAATGACCGGGAAGGCTTATTTGTGCGGGGGGGTACCGGAACAGAAACTCAAACATTCATCGATGGTACCTGGGTTCGCAATGCATTTTCGGCATCTATTCCAGATCTGGGTGCCAGAGGTCGTTTTAACCCTTTTATCTTTAAAGGCACTGTCTTCAGTACCGGAGGCTATTCGGCCTTGTACGGACAGGCCCTTTCATCGGCGGTGATTTTGGAAACCATTGATCTGCCGGAACGTTCTTCAGCCAATTTCAATTTATCTTCCGTAGGCATCGGGGGTAGTTTTCAGCAACTGTCTAAAAGCAAAAAAAGTTCGTATGGCATCGGCTATAATTATACTAACCTAACCCCTTATTTTTTGCTGGTAAAGCAAAATGTGCATTATTCCCAAGCTCCGGCAGTGCACCAGGTAGATCTTAATTACCGCGTCAAAACTTCCAAAACCGGGATCTTTAAATTTTATGGCTATGTCAATCATACTGCGATTGATATACAACGTGATAATGTTACCAGCCTCGATTACGGGCAGGACAGCATCCGGTACGAAGATGAATTCGGGATCAAAAACAAAAATGCGTATGCAAATTTTTCGTACCGTGAATTTTTTGGTAAGGGCTGGAAAATCAATGCGGGCGCTTGTTTAAGCTCAAACCACGATGACATTGTACTCAAAGTGCTCAATCAGAATGGCCAAATTACAAGCGACAGCAATTTTAAATACCGCGAAGATCTGCATATCACCAATGGCAATTTACTGGCCTCCGGTAAGGTGGTGCTGGAGAAAAGTCTGAATAATCTGAACACCATCCGCTTTGGGGGCGAATATATTTATAATGAAGAAAAGACGCTGGCTGAGTATGTGCCCTTGCTTGCGCTGGTGAACTATGTGCCCAGCAGGATCCGTGAAAATTTTGCAGCGATCTTTGCGGAAAGTGATATCTACATTACAAATGATATTGCGGGTAAAATTGGCGTCAGAGGCGAATATTCGGCTTTGCTCGGAAAAATGAATGTGATGCCGCGTATCTCTGCCGCTTATAAGATCAGCCGGAAGGGACAATTTTCAGTGGCTTATGGTATGTTTTATCAAAAGCCGGAGCTGACCTATTTGTTTCAAAATGCCAATCTGAATTATATGCGCGCTGACCACTATATTTTCAACTATCAGTATCAGCCCAAAGACCGTTTGCTGAGGATTGAGGCTTACTATAAAAATTATACCTCTCTTATTAAAACCAATGTGGCAGGTGCTTTTAAGGGTATTGCGAATACCGGCAAAGGTTACGCAAGGGGCATCGAATTATTTTATCGCGACAAGAAACTGATCAAAGGTATCGATTTCTGGATATCCTATTCATTGCTGGATACGAAGCGGGATTTTCTGAATTATTTACGTTCGGTACAACCCGATTTTGCAGCAACGCATACTGCGAATCTGGTATTTAAAAAGTTTTGGGTGAAGCAAATGTTTGGCATCAACGGTACTTATACTTTCAGTACCGGAAGGCCCTACATTAATTATAATACTTCCAATCCGAATCTGCCCAATGCCGATGCTGGTCTTTTCATGACAGACAAAACAGTGGCTTATCATAACTTCAGTCTGTCGGCCAATTACATCAAAACCATCCGCAAAGCCTTTACGGTATTTGTATTGAGTGTAAACAATCCCTTTGGATTTAAACAGGTGTACGGATATAATTATGCTGCCAAAGACCTTAATAGTAATGGAATTCTTTATAGCAAAGCCGTCACCCCGCCGGCACGGCAATTTATATTTGTAGGTATGTTTATGAGTTTTGGCATCGACCGGACCCAGGAAGCCATTGACAACAATTTATAAAATAGGTTCATCACAATATTAAAAAGTTGCGATATTTGCAACGCTAAATTTAAAGCACAGATTATATGAAAAGTTTTATCACTACTTTATTCAGTTTATTTCTTTGCACCGTTGTATTTGCACAAAGTGAGCAGTACAGCAATGCCATGAAAGCGTATCTTTTGAAATTGAAAGATGCAAAAACACCGGAATCATTTCAGGCAGCGGCCAACGGATTTGAACGGATAGCTGGTTCTGAACAAAAGGAATGGCTGCCAAAATACTATGCCGCTTTTTGTTTCATCATGCAGGCTATGAACACCGCTGATAAAGATAAGGTAGACGGGATACTGGATCAGGCAGATAAACTGGTGGTGGATGCCCTGATGATCACCAACAACGACGAAATTTTGTGTTTGCAATCGCTGTCAGCCAGTGCCCGCATTGGTGTAAATCCGATGACCCGGGGTATGAAGTACGGACAAATTTCTGCAGGTTTTCTGGCCAAGGCTAAAGAACTAAATCCAGATAATCCTCGTATTTATTATCTCGAAGCAACAGCCAAATATTATACACCCAAAGCCTTCGGCGGAGGAAAAGATAAGGCAAAGGAATTGTTTGAAAAAGCTGTGGTAGCCTATTCGAAATTTAAACCGGCTAATGAACTGATGCCGGATTGGGGTGCCGAGCAAACGATGCAGTTACTGGAAGAATGCAGGAAATAGTGTCGGTTTTCCGTTCTCCGTTTTTTATGAAAATAATAGTATTCAAGTCCTGAACTACTGAAAGTGCACCGGGATAACTGCATCAGTTAGCAACTATTCCACTATTCAGTCAATAGGCAGTCACCTTGAATTATGATTTTTTAGGCTTCCATTTCTTCAGCACTTTCATTCCCAGTACCCTTACATCTTCTTTAGGTCTGTTGCTCGGATCGCAGGCAACCGTCGAAATGGCGTTCACAATTTCCTGTCCTTCCACCGTTTGTCCGTACACGGTGTAAGCACCGTCAAGATGTGGCGTGCCGCCAACGGTTTTGTAAGCAGTCCGTGCTTCTTCGCTGAATTTGATGCCATTGTTTGTTTCAATGCTATTCAGTTCCTCGTCGGTAAATGTTTTACCAACAACAATATAAAACTGACAACCGCTTGATTTCTTTTCAGGATTGGAAGTGCGTGCTGCTGCCAATGCACCTTGCTTATGATAATAGGTGGGGAACATAATTTCGGCAGGTACCTGATAGCCGATGTCGCCATTGCCAAGAAACTGACCAACCATGGCGTGTTTGCTGTCAGGATCGCCGCCCTGTATCATAAATTGTGGTATCACCCGGTGAAAGAGCACGCTATCGTAAAAATGTTCTTCTACCAGTTTCAGGAAATTTTCTGAATGTTGCACTGCATCTGCAAATAATTCTACTACGATGGTTCCCTGGGTGGTTTGGATTTCTACAAACTTATTGCCTGATTTTTTTGCAAACGTAACAGCGATGCTCAGACACATCAAAATGGTTAAGAGTATTTTTTTCATCAGGTAAAAGTAGGAAAGCAAACAACAAAAAACAAATTCATGGTCACTTTGAGCAAACGGATGATTTTGGGTTAAAAATTAAGGTATGAACGCTGTACCTTTGCGGCGCTTCAAAGATATATTTTAAGGGATGAATGTTTTTTACGGATTAGACCATTTGCCGGTTTTTAAGAATGCAGTAGTTACCATCGGTACATTTGATGGCGTCCACAGTGGTCATCAGGTGATATTGAACAGCCTCCGGCGTCAGGCTGCTGCTGTTGGCGGCGAAACGGTGATCATTACT
Organism: Chitinophagaceae bacterium; assembly: GCA_020853515.1. Taxonomy (GTDB): domain Bacteria; phylum Bacteroidota; class Bacteroidia; order Chitinophagales; family Chitinophagaceae; genus OLB11. The sequence continues at coordinate 5,877 of JADYYU010000301.1, forward strand.
TTTGAGCCCCATCCGCGATTTGTATTGTCGCAGGGTGCCCCTTCGTTTGCATTGCTCAATACACTGGATGAAAAAATCGAAAATTTAAGGCACAGAGGCATTGACCATTTGGTGGTTGTAAATTTTACGCTCGCATTTGCCGGGATGGATGCCGCAGACTATGTTGAAAAATTTTTAGTTGAAAAGTTTCACCCACATACCATTATCATCGGTTATGATCATATGTTCGGGAATGGCCGTAAGGGCAATTTTCAGTTGCTTGAAACCATGAAAGTAAAATATGGTTATCAATTGCAGGAAATACCCATGCAGCTTATTGAGCAGAATAAGATTTCCTCTACACAGATCCGGCAAGCCTTGCTAAATGGAGACGTAGCCCGTGCCGCACGATTTTTAGGACAGCCATATTCGCTGCAGGGCGTCGTCATTCATGGTAAAAAAAGGGGACGCTTAATAGGGTATCCTACTGCCAATTTGCATACCGGGGATGTGCATAAGCTGATTCCGGCAAACGGGGTGTATGCTGTGCAGGTTTTTGTAAAAGGTCAGTTGTACAATGGTATGCTGAATATTGGCAACAATCCGACATTTGAAGCGCATCTGCCGAAAAGCATTGAAGTAAATATTTTTGACTTTGATGCAGATATTTATGGCGAAACGATCAAAATCATGCTGGTGGATCGCTTGCGTGATGAACAAAAGTTTGAAGGGGTAGAAATCCTGGTACAGGCCATTGCTCAGGACAAACTCAGGGCTTTGCAAATGCTGACTTAGACCGTATTTTATCATTTTTTACTGAAATCACGGCAGATTGTCGATTCATTTTATCGATAATGTTTCATATTTCGGTTTATAGACTTATATTTGGTTCTGAAAAAAAATTCATACAATTTATGAAAGCTATATTTTTTGTCTTTGTGGGGTTTATCGCGGTAGCAGGTATGTGTTCGTGCAATAAGGATTTTACTTGCCGCTGTACATTTACCGATACATCCAAAAATTTTGATGTCAAAATAGAAAAGGTACGTAAAAATGATGCTAAAGTAATTTGTACGGACTACAGCACTTTTGTAGGTAATTGCGTTTTACAGTAATTAATAATTGTATTTCTCCTTCCATCGTAATTTTAAAAATTTTCTCAATTCATCTTCCTTGCTGTTACTGCCGGGCTGATAAATGGCCGTTGCGCTGATTTCGGCAGGTAAAAATTCCTGCCCCGCAAAATTCAGTTTTTCGTTGTGATCATATTGATAACCTTTTCCATAATCCATTTTCTTCATCAGTGAGGTGGGCGCATTTCTGATAGCAAGCGGTACCGGCAGGTCACCATATGTTTTGACCAATGAAAGAGCCGTTTCGATCGCCATGTAAGACGCATTACTTTTAACCG
>JADYYU010000302.1 GCA_020853515.1 Chitinophagaceae bacterium
TCGACATTTATCAAAATGCGATCGGTATCGGTGTGCGAATGTTCTGCGAAATCGCTACCAAATTTTAGTCGCTCAGGACTGTTTGATCCTTTTTTAATTTATCGCTCTGCCTGACGCTTACTTAAATTCAGTGGGGAAATATTATTATTCCTGCCAGAATTTTACTAAATTTAAACCTCACAATTATTTAAGCCTGAATGAAAAAAATATTATTTCTGTTTTGCTGTTTAGCTTCCTGCCTGCTGCATGCGCAAACATTTACCAATTATACTGGTTATGCCCTACCTGCAAATGGCCAAACACTGCTCATCCCCATTACGGTATCAGGCCTGCCGGCATTGATCAGTGGAAGTTTTGGAGTAACGAAAATCACCCTCGGCATCAGCCATCCCAGTGATCAGGAACTGGAAGTAAAATTAAAATCTCCCGACAATACGCAGCTCCTTTTGTTTACTTCCATCGGTGGACAAAACAGTGTTGATTTCAGAAATACACAATTGCAAAATAATGCTCCATACAACATCATCGAAGGAACGCCGCCCTATAACGGCAGCTATTTTCCTATGCAGGATATCAATGTGCTGAACAATGGACAGAATCCGAATGCCACCTGGTTTTTGATCGTAACCGATACCTATCCGATGGCCAATAACGGAACACTCGACAGTGTGAGTATTGAATTTGGTAATAATCCGCCGGCCTACCCGCCAACCGTTTTTGTGTGTCCTACCTGCAATTGTCCACCCGGTATTACCGACTGTGATCTGTTACCAGATATGACATCCTCCGAAAAAGTGATCCTGGATGATATGATCGAAACGCTCGGAAGCTTAAAGATCGGCAATGGCACACCGAATATCGGTCTGGGCCCTCTGGAAGTGAGGCCTGTTGACAGTTGCTTTTGCGGATTGGTGCAGGTGCCTTGCTGGCAAACAAGCTGTCCCAACAACGACCCCGTGTCGCAGCGATTACATCAACGAATTTACCGTAAACACGCAGGTACTGACACGCTGACTTTTTACGATGTGCCGGCCGGTAATATGAGTTACCATCCTAACCACGGGCATATTCATGTCGATAACTGGGCAGATTTCACACTCAGGGAAAAAACCATTGATCCTGATCCGCGCAACTGGCCTGTCATTGGCACATCCGTCAAACAAAGCTATTGCCTGATCAATCTGTCTAGTTGTGACGGTTACAGTGGAGCATGCAAAGACAATTTGGGCAACGTACTTGATCAGCAAAATCAGTTTATCAATTATGGCCTGGGATATCTTTCAGGCTGCGGAAAATTTCAGGGAATCTGGCCAGGCAAACTTGATATTTATTCATCCGGTTTAAACTCAGCCATCAATATGCAGGGCCTCTGCAATGGTGACTATTACATCGTATCGATCACCGATCCCGACAGCACCTTTCGCGATCAGGATTACAGCAATAACGTGTCTGCAGTACCCATTGTACTGAGCCAGCAAATACCTGCCTCCACCGCGCATTTCACCACTACGCAAAACGGCACTCAGGTGATGGTAAATGCCACGGGACTAGTGCCCGGCAGCAACTATGTATGGGACTTCGGTGACAATTCGCCTCTGCAAAGTGTAAACCCGGCAACACATAATTACGCGGCCAATGGCGATTTTGAAATTATGCTCTGGGTGCAAACACCCTGTGGCGACAGAACGGAATTTGATACGGTAAAAATCACAGGAGCCGCACCAGTCGCTATTGCAGAATCAGTATCAGATCATTCTTTTTTTTCTGTCTCACCCAATCCAACCAGAGGTCGCGTAGAACTGAGTCTGCTGATGAAGGAAGCATCGCCGATCAAAATATCCGTGGTGGATGTGCTTGGAAAAATCTCTTCCCGGTTCATCAATATGGATGCAAAAGCTGGTTTACAAAAAGTAATGATCGATCTGAATGATTTTAAAGTGGGTGCCGGAATTTATCTCCTGACCTGCGAAACAAATAAGCAGAAATTTGTTCAAAAAATAGTACTAACGCCCTGAGGCCAGACAATTTTGAACCGCTTTGAAGCGTGACTTCTGTCCCGGCTTCATAAAAAAAAGCCGCTCTTTTCAGAACGGCTTTTTTTATACTTATCAATGAGTTTAGTATCTGTACATATCTGATTTGTATGGCCCTTCTTTAGGAATACCTAAATAGGTACTTTGTGCATCAGTCAGCGTTTCAAGCACCACGCCGATTTTGGCAAGGTGAAGCCGTGCTACTTTTTCATCCAGATGCTTAGGCAAAACATACACTTTATTTTCATAACTGCTATGATTGGTCCACAATTCAATTTGCGCCAGCGTTTGGTTGGTGAATGAATTACTCATCACAAAGCTCGGATGTCCGGTTGCGCAACCTAAGTTTACCAATCGGCCTTCTGCCAGAATGATCACATCTTTCCCATCGATCTCATACAGATCAACCTGAGGTTTGATGGTATTTTTGGTAGCACCATAATGCTGATTTAACCAGGCCATATCGATCTCAATATCAAAGTGACCGATATTACATACGATGGCTTTGTCTTTCATCAGTCTGAAGTGTTTTTCAGAGATCAGATCTCCACAACCACTTGCAGTTACAATAATATCGGCTTCTTTCACTGCCTCTTCCATTCTTTTTACCTCAAAGCCATCCATTGCTGCCTGTAACGCACAGATAGGATCAATTTCAGTTACGATCACTCTGGCTCCTGCACCTCTTAATGACTGTGCACTTCCTTTACCAACATCTCCATAACCACCTACAACAGCTACTTTACCGGCCATCATCACATCGGTAGCTCTGCGGATCGCATCAACCAATGATTCCTGACAACCATATTTATTATCAAATTTTGATTTGGTCACAGAATCGTTCACATTGATCGCCGGAATTGGCAGAGTGCCTTTTTCCATTCTTTCATATAAACGATGAACGCCGGTGGTTGTTTCTTCGCTCAATCCTTTAATATGCTGTATCAATTCAGTGTACTGATCAAACACGATATTGGTCAGATCTCCACCATCATCCAAAATCATATTTAACGGACGATCTTCACTGCCAAAGAATAAAGTTTGTTCGATGCACCAGTCAGCTTCAGCCTGCGACTGACCTTTCCAGGCAAAAACACCAATACCTGCTGCTGCGATCGCTGCTGCTGCGTGATCTTGTGTTGAAAATATATTGCAGGAGCTCCAGCGAACTTCTGCCCCCAACGCCACCAATGTTTCTATTAAAACTGCCGTCTGAATGGTCATATGCAGACAACCTGCTATGCGGGCACCTTTCAGGGGTTGTGATGCGCCAAATTCTTCCCGAACTGACATCAGGCCGGGCATTTCTGCTTCAGCTAAACGAATTTCTTTTCTACCCCATTCAGCCAGACTGATGTCTGCAACTTTGTACGGAATACTTAAATCAATATTTGATTTTGTGATCGTAGACATAATTTTAAATTTTTGCAAATCTACAAATTATTTTACTTAAGGCCCTTTTATCGGTATGAGTATTTTGTTATAAAGTATAGTTAATTACACTATACCGGCTGCCTCAGCGATAGGTTTGCACCGATTGCCTGTTGTGTATGATACAACTATGCAATAATTGAAGATAAGCATGAAAACGGTCGGTGGTAGCAGAAAGCAATGAATCGTTTCCCGTGATTCTGTTTTGCTGAAGCAAACTATCCGCTTCAAAATGATATAGCCCGGTAACTGCGGTTGAACGGGTAGTCATCAGCCAGGGTGGCTGCAAAAAGAAATACTGCTCATCAATAGCAGTACAGCAAAAGCCCGGCGTCAGCGAATCGAATACACTTTTACCAAAACTAAAAAAAGGCTGTTCGAAATGCAGGTAATCCAGTACAGAAGGCATAATATCTATTTGCTGCATCAGACGCGGGTTCGCCGCCTTCAGAGCCGGCTCGTTGGGCTTGTAAAAAATTACCGGGATAGAAAAGAGTCCCATTCCCTGATTATAATAATGTTGCGGATCGTCAAAAGCCAGATAATTGTGATCGGCAGTGATCACAAAAAGGGTATTGTTAAACCAGGGTTCATGGCTCACCTGCTGAAAAAATTTCTGCAGTGCCCTGTCAGTATAGGCTATGCCTTTCTGAATGCCGGAAAGTTTTGCCAACGTGCTGTTGTTGTAAGACTCGGGTATAGCAAAAGGCTCATGCGAACTTAAAGTAAAAACAGAACTGAAAAACGGTTGCTTCTGCCGGTTTAGCTCCCGGCCAAAATATTGCAGAAAAGGCTCGTCCCAGATACCCCAGGTACCACCGTAATCAAGGTCGTTGTTATACTCGCTGCGGCCAACATACTGGTCAAATCCGGCCGTTTTGCAATAACTGTCAAAATTCATTGTACCGTTAGCCCCTCCATGAAAAAACGAAATGCTGTAGCCTTTTTGCTTCAGTAAAGACGGTAAGGCATCCATTTGATTGGTTGCATAAGCTGAAAACGGAAAAGACTCATTCATAAAATACGGGATGCCGGATAGTACTGCCGGAATGCCATCGGCTGAGCGGGTGGCATTGGCAAAGGCATGGGTGAAGGTCATGCCCTGCTGCATCAAACTGTCGAGAAAAGGAGCATAACTCTGACGGCCGCCAATGCCGGTAAATCCTTTCCCAAAGCTTTCAAGTATGATCACCACCACATTATACGGACGAAAAGGTGCCGTGCTCCGGTAATTTTTTATGGGATTCAGATAGCCACTCAATTCCGCTTCAGAAAAAAAATGGTATTCGCTGAGCTGCTGGCTTTCCACAGAATGAATGAGCGAAAAAGGTGTATTAATGATGAGCGGAATGTTTTCACTTTTATTTGTAACGGCCGAATTGCTGAGTGTCACCGGCCTGAGCTGCAAACCACCACGCACAGCGATGAGTGCCAATGCCATACAGGATAGATACAAAACCGTATTTTTTATAGAATAAGCCTGGGGCGAATACGATTTAAAAATAAAGCGCCGCAATAAAATTAAAAAGAGCGGCAACAAAAGTATCAGCACGCTTACCAGCCAAAACCGGGTCAGATAATTGGGCAGAAGCGCCAGAAAATCAGATTTGTTGCCCATGAGATCAAACACATCAGCCGTCATCCTTTTACGTACATACGGAAAGTAAGCGATATCTGCAGTGTCAGCAATAAATGCGACACTGTTGGTGAATATAAAAAGTCCCTGGAGTGCATGCTGTATCCACTTTTTACCAATGGCAATTGCAGGAAAAAGTGTTATCAGTACATACAGCAAATTGACGGTAAATAAAGATGAAAGATCGAATCGCAGACTATAGCATACGATCTGCAGATATTCGCCCATTGTTGACACATCAAAAAAAGGACGATTCACCAAAAAGAAAAGCAATCGCAAAACCTGACTCAGGAGCAGTAGAAGAACAAACTGCCTGAGCACCCTGCCGTACACAGGAGGAAGAAAGGATGCATTTTCGATCATATAAAAAAACTCCCTTTTATGGAACTAAAAGGGAGTCACAAAAATAAGATTAATTTTTGAGTTGCTGCTTTTATAGTTTGTAGCTAAATCCGAGATTCAGCACCTGCTTTAACTGCCACCAGCCCAAAGGTCCGTATGAGTATGTTTCAATACCATTGGCATCGGTTGATTTCTTGTTTTTCTGGCCTGGCTGATCATTGTCGTAAAATAAGGTAAAGCCGAGACCTGCACCAATCAGCTTGCTGATTTTAAGTGCAAAAAAGTTATCCCACAACACATCAACATTACCCGGACCGTCCTTCACCAGTAGACCGTTGACTGTTTTGTTTTTTGCCAGGTAATTTGAATACAGATCCACACGGGTATTATAAGCAATGTTCTTAGTTAGATTGGTGCGGTACTTTGTGGTTAAATAGGCTCCAAATTCAAACCGTGACGTCTTACCTTGCTCTACACCAAAAGCCGGTGCCAGCAAGGTATAGCGCTCCTTCACAAGGGTTACTTTACCTGCGAGCGGTGAAAAGAAGATCGAAAAATTATTGTTAGGCCTGTATTCTGCACCCAAAGCCAGTGTAAAATACGCAGGTGCTAAAAAGGCTGAGGTCGGGTTTGTTCTCCACGATGGCATTTCATAATTATAGCCTTCTGTAAACTGCGACTGAAAACGAAACAAGCCTGTCATATAAGTATGATTTTTAAACCTGTTCTTAGATACTGTCCAGCTTTTAGGCTGCAGGCCATAACGGGTCGAAAAATCGATGCGATCATCGAGCTTTCTGGGTACAAAATGACTGGAAGCCACATAATTTAAGCCGTAGTACAGATCAAGCGTATTTTCAAAAATCGTGTTCGATTTGATACGGGTCATAAATGCATTTAACTGTCCGTTTGCGGCAAATGACAATCGTTCACCTCCGGCAGCCCAGTTTTCAAGAATAGCCTGATTAATACCGATATTCAGCAGTCCGCCGCGTTTCCAGCCTTCATCCTTAGCTTCTACTTTTGCTTTCAGATCCTTTTGCAGATCATCCGATTTTTTGTCTACATTGTTTTGGGCCGCTGCAAATTTTAACAGCAGGACGCCCACGAAAAGAGCGAGTGTTTTTTTCATTATGTGGTGCTTTTAAGGCACAAAAATGCATCCTTTCAATGAAAGGTCATCAATAAAAAAAACAATTAACGAGTTGTTTATTTTTTCAGCGAGTCGCGGATTTCCATCAGTAGGGCATCTGTTGACGACGGACCTGCGGGCGCAGCCGGCTCCTCTTTCTTTTTCATCTGATTCATGGCTTTGATCATCATAAAGATTACGAAGGCAATGATCACAAAATTGACTATGTTTTGAATAAACATACCATACTTAACGGTAGCACCATTAATGGTAGTGGATAGCTTTTCAAAATCATTGCCAACGAGTGTGCCAATAACCGGCATCAAAACATCATCAACCAGGGAGGTGATAATTTTACCAAAAGCACCGCCGATAATTACGGCTACAGCGAGGTCCATGACGTTACCTTTGAGTGCAAATTCTTTAAATTCTTTAACGAAACTCATGATATAAAATTTAGTGTGGCAGTAAAGATAATAAAATAATTCAGATTATATCTTCGAAAATTATTTCTTTATACCCGGAAACTTCATCTTAAAATCCTTCAGTGTTTGCAGTAGTTTGCCTGCTACGATGTAATTTTTATACCAATTTTGATCGGCCGGTACAATGACCCATTGAGGATCATTACAGTTTGCGAATGCTTCTTCATAATACTTCATGTAAGTATCCCATAATTCAGATTCCTTCAGATCATTTTCATTATACTTCCACATTTTTTCGGGAATGCTCATGCGCTCCTGTAAGCGTGCCACTTGCTCTTCATGTGAAATGTGCAAATAAAATTTCAGGATGGTCGTATTATTATTTTCAAGTAAATGATTTTCAAAATCGTTGATCGATTTCATTCTTTTTTTGGCAATGGCGTTGTCGATCCAGTTGTGCACACGGGTGATCAGAATATCTTCGTAATGCGAACGATTGTGTAACTGTATCATTCCTTTGGCCGGTGTGTGCTGATGAATCCGCCACAGGAAGTCGTGCGACAATTCCTCCGGCGTCGGTGCTTTCCACGACGTCACTTGTATCCCCTGGGGGTTGATACTGGTAAAAACATCTTTGGTCAATCCATCTTTTCCACTGGCGTCCATACCCTGAATGATCACCAGTATTGAGTGCTTGTTTTCAGCATACAGCAGATTCTGAAGATTTTCAATCTCATCGAGATAACCTCTGGTGATGTTTTTAATTTTATCTTTATCGAGGCCTTTAGGTGCGCGTGTAGAGATTTTTGACAATTTGATGGAGGCCATTGTATTTGATTTTAGATGTGTGTGTTTATTTTTCAAAAATATAAAAAAAGCCACTTTTTATAGTGGCTTTATCATGTTGTCATTGGTTGTTTAAGCGTTGCCTTCTGACTTATCATCTTTGCTAAACATACCCTTGATTTTATCAAAAGCATCTTTGGCCAGATCTTCTGCCTTATCGGCTGCTTCGCTCAGCTTTTCTTTTGCCTGCTCTGCAAAGTCTTCCAGTTTCTCTTTGGTATCTCCGGCCAGATCTTCCAGTTTGTCTTTTGTAGCTTCGGCAAAATCCTGTGCCTTTTCTTTGTAGCTTTCTACTTTTTCTTCTGCTTTGATTCCTGAAAACATCGCATCAATATTACCGGCCATCGCAGCGGGTACTTTTGATTTTACAAATGTCACGACTGTTTCCAGTGCCTTTTGAGCCTGTTCAGCACTTAAGCCTGCTTCGCTGATGAGTTTATTAATGAGTTCCTGCATGTTTTAAATTTTTATTTTATGGGGTAAAAGTAGGGTTATATTTGAAGATAACAAAATCCTGATCTGAATATTGATGCATAACTTATTTTTCACAGATTTCAGAGTAACCCAAGAAAATAGACAGTTGTCCGGTTCGGTATATTCAGGATCACCGCTTAAAGTTAAATTAAAACTACAAATCAGAGGCTACTTAAGAATTGTTCTTCCGTTGCATTATTGAAAGCAAGTCATTTTTTTGTGCAAATGAATTGATCAATTTACCAAATTATAAAATTAAATTTGCGGCCTTATGGCAAACGATCAAAA
>JADYYU010000303.1 GCA_020853515.1 Chitinophagaceae bacterium
ATCTACAATTTGAATACCAAGTTCACAATTGCCTGACTTATCGACATATTTCGAAATGTTATGTACAAAATCGTCATTTAAGCGCTGTAATGTCAGTTCCAGATTAATTCTTTTTGTGAGCTGTGTTTTCACATTATCAAGCAGCATAATACGTTGTATCTTAAATTCAAAATCAGTTTCGCTGTTCCACCGGCTCTGAAACATCCCTGATATCATGACCTTATTATCTTTTACCATAAAATCTCTGAACTTGATATAATCATCTTTAAACAAGGTAAACTCCTGCTCGCCGTGATAATCGATCAGTTTGAAACGGCCATAGTTGCTGCCTTTTTTCGAAACCAGATGCAAAGGGTTGTCAATATAGCCGGCCAGACGCAGTACCCTGTTTTTCAATTTGTCAGGCTCCAGGTCGCCCATGGGCATAAACTGGTAATTGGTCATTTCAAACAGAAAACCATCCAGGGGATGTGCGCTGATATAAATCCCCACCAGTTCTTTTTCTTTTTCTAAAATTTCAGAAAGACTCCAGGGTTCGCAGGGATGCATTTTGGGCATAGCTATAGCCGGCATTTCTGCATCTCCAAACAAGCTGTTTACCAGGGTATTGGCGCTGTTAGACATCACTTGTCCGTACTTGATAATTTTCTCCAGATTGGTTTGCGATTCGCCGGCCCCCATAAAGAAATATTGCGCACGGTGCATATCGGTAAAACTGTCCAGCGCTCCGGCCATCACCATGCTTTCAAGTGTTTTTCTGCTCACAGCCCGCAGACTCAGCCGTTTTACCAGATCGAATATATCTGCATACAATCCGTTTTGAGTGCGCTCGCGAATGATCTCATGCACTGCTGCTTCTCCAATGCCTTTCACAGCTCCAAGGCCAAAGCGGATGATGCCTTCCTTATTGACGCTAAATCCTTTTTTACTTTCATTCACATCAGGTCCCTGTACTTTCAGGCCCATGCGTTTACATTCCTGCATGTATTTCGAAATGTCTTCGGTATTACCCTGTGCATTCAGCAGGGCCGCCATATATTCAGAAGGGTAGTTGGCTTTCAGGTAAGCGGTCTGATAAGCCAGGTATGCATAGCAGGTAGAATGTGATTTGTTGAAGGCATACTTTGCAAATTCAACCCAGTCGTTCCAGATCTTTTCGCATTTATCTAAAGGGTGATTGTTGACCGTGCAACCTTCAATAAATTTAGCCTTCATTTTCTGTAACACATCCAGCGATTTTTTACCCATTGCTTTACGCAAAATATCAGCATCCCCTTTCGAGAAGTTGGCCAGTTTTTGCGATAGCAGCATCACCTGTTCCTGATACACGGTAATGCCATAGGTTTCTTTCAGTACATCTTCCATTTCCGGCAGATCATAGGCTATTTGCTTGCGTCCATGTTTCCGTTCAATAAAATCAGGGATGTAAGCCAGCGGACCGGGGCGGTACAGGGCGTTCATCGCGATCAGATCTTCGAGGTTATCCGGACTCAGTTCTTTGAGGTATTTTTTCATACCTGCAGAAGCAAACTGAAAAGTGCCTTCTGTTTCTGCGCTTTGGTAAAGAGCAAAGGTCTTCTGGTCATCCAGTGAAATTTTTTCGATATCGATGTCAATGCCATGATTTTCTTTGATAAAAATAAGGGCATCGCGTATGATGCTTAAGTTACTCAATCCCAGTACGTCTATCTTGATTGCACCGGCATCTTCTACTGCGGTACCTACAAACTGCGTCACATACAGATCGATATCTTTTTGTTTGCACAAAGGCATGATCTCAACCAGATCTTTAGGACCTATGATAATACCGGCAGCATGTATACCGGTATTGCGCACAGTACCTTCCAGCTTTTCAGCCTCATGCAGTACGGTCGATTGCAAACCTGTGTCGGCATAGATCTTTTGCAGCTTTTCTACATTCACCACATCATCCGCATTGATGCCTTCCTTTTTATTCAGGTCTTTCAGCGGAATATGCAGCATTTCGTTAAGTGATGTACCCGGACGGTCGGGCACCAGTTTGGCCAGCATATTACTTTCCTCCAGCGGCAGATCCATTACGCGGGCCACATCTTTGATACTGCTTTTGGCAGCCATGGGACCGTGTGTAATAATATGAGCCACCTGATTGCGGCCATATTTGTTCACGATATATTCTACCACTTTTCCCCGGCCGATATCATCAAAGTCGGTATCGATATCCGGCATCGAAGCCCTTTCAGGATTCAGAAACCGTTCGAACAGTAAATTGTATTTGAGCGGATCGATCGAAATAATATCGACACAATACGCTACCACAGATCCTGCCGCAGAGCCCCTTCCCGGGCCCACTACCACGCCCATCTTCTTGCTCGAAGTGATAATGTCAGACACGATCAGGAAGTAACCGGCAAAGCCCATTTTGCGGATAACGCCCAGCTCAAATTTAATGCGCTCATCGAGTTCGGGTGTGAAGATCTTGTATTTTATTTTGGCCCCTTCATACACCAGAAACTCGAGGTAATCATCCTGCGATTTAAAAGGTTCGGGCAAGGGAAAATTAGGCAGCAGCAGATCGTTGGTGACGCTTACCAGTTCTACTTTGTCTACAATTTCGTTGGTATTGTCGATGGCTTCCGGCAGGTCGGCAAACACCTCGATCATCTGTTCGGTGGTTTTGAAAAAAAACTGATTATTATAAAATGCAAATCGTTTCTTTTTGTCGTTCACATCATCATCATCGCCAAAATCTTTCATTTTCTCCGTCGCCTGTTTTTCGCCGGTGTTTACGCAAAGCAATATATCATGCGCATTGCTGTCAGCTTCATCCACATAATGCGAATCATTGCTTGCAATAATTTTGACATTGTATTTGCGGGCCCATTTTACCAGGATCTCATTCACCTTGATCTGAACAGGAATTTCATGACGCTGCAGTTCTACATAATAATCTTCTCCAAAAATGTCGAGCCACCATTTGAATTCCTTTTCGCCGGCTTCTTCGCCATCTTTTAAAATGGTGCGTGGTACAGAGGCGCCCAGGCAACAGGTGGTAGCGATGAGGCCTTCATGATATTGCAGTACCAGTTCTTTATCAATCCGGGGATACTTGCCATATAAACCTTCGGTATAACCCAGTGAACAAAGTTTCATCAGGTTTTTGTAGCCTTGTTTATTTTTGGCCAGCATCAGTTGATGATAACGTACATCTTTTTTATCTTTGGTAAATTGCTGTATACTGCGGTCAGTTACGATATAAAATTCGCAGCCAACAATCGGTTTTACAAGCAGCTTCCCATCTTCGCCTACGTATTTTTTAGCTTCTTTTACAAAGTCATACACACCAAACATATTACCGTGGTCGGTGATCGCCATGGCGGGCATTTTGTCTTCAATGGCTTTTTTATACAGTTTTTTAATACTGCTTGCTCCGTCGAGTAATGAAAATTGGGTATGGTTATGTAGATGTGAGAATTGCATGGTAATGGAAAAATGGATTTCAAAATTAAGGTAAAGAGATCTTTAATGTGTAAAAAGTTGTGAACAGGAAGGAATAGGGTGGTGGGAAAGATTCGGGACGGGGTTCTGTTATATATGCCGACCTTGGCCCTTGTCAGATGCAGGATCGATCGAATATTGAGGGACTCATCTCACTGTTCAGTTTTGCTGTATGAACCGTTGCAAACGCATGCAGTTTTTTTTCAGCAAATGGATAGGGAAGTGCTCTTGAGGGTAAAAGGTGCACGATTTAGTGTCTGCATTGAAGTAAGAAGAGTTTGTATGTGGTCAAAGTGGTATGCAGAACTGACAAGAGGTTCCCTCAGAGGCAGGATTTAACGAGGGAGCGGTATTTTTTTAGATAGCGGTCCGGGCACTTTATGAATTCAGTCAACACATTCCTGGTGGCGTTTTATTTTTTAGTAATAGTTTTGCATGATGAAAAAAATCCTGTTATTCTTTTTTTGTGTGGGATTGGCGCCTTTAGTTATGAAAAGCCAGACCCCTTTTTCAGCCGCAGACTCAGTGGTCGAATACCAACTACTTTCGACAGATACGATTGTGAAAATGCCCCAGCGAAAGGTTGTTAATTATTATAATGCAGAAAAGAAACTGCTGCAACGGCGGATTTTTATCTGGGATAAATTTTCAAGAGTCTGGGTACAGCGTAAGCGGTATGTGATTCAGCATTATGCGGAGGAGATCATGGTGGAAATTTACAGAAATGAATCTCCAAAGCAGGAAATTCAGTCCGGGCGAATGATTTTTTTGCTCGACAAGCAACAACATCTTATTGAGTACAACACCCTGGAAAAAGACCGATACTCCAATAAATATACCCGAAGGAATCGGTCAGAATTTACTTTTCGCAATGACACGCTGATCAGGCAACTGTTTTTTGAGCAGGGTACCACTTTTTACAAAAAGACCGAGACCCGCTTTGATTTTTCTGGTAAGCGCATAGAAAAAAGTGTGTTGCAGTTTGCAGACTCGGGCGACCGGCTGAACGAATATAAAACACAATGGTTCTTTGCGGACAGGCACCTGGTAAAAATAATAGCAAGTAATGCTCAGGGTGAGCTAGTCAGTAGCGATTCGTTGCACTACCAGCAGGATACGTTAATCTATAGAGACCACTTTGTAAACCCTCATTCTAAAACAGACGTTGTTGCTCTTGAAAGCAGGACTTTTTACATGTATCTTCAGGGCAGGTTGAGTGTGGAATACAGCCTGACTTATAACTCAGATCAGCGGCCGGTTGCTGATACACGTAATTTGTTGACGCATTATCTGCCCGCTGGCAGGCAAGCAACTACTGTTCACAGCTTGTCACTTAAACCGGAAGATTTTCTGGACTAGCGAAGGTCAAAAACATACAAAAAGTTCAAAATATGTGGTTATATGAAGATAAAGTGAATATGTAAATGAATGATTTTTAATAAATATATTTTATTAACGAGTTATTATCTGAATGTTGGAATTATGTTAATTTTATGCATATTATATTTGTAGTCAATTACTTACTTATAATAGCACCTACTTAAATCATTGAAACACTCAATTTTACACCACAAAAAAGACAAAAACATGAAAAGAAAACTTACTTTTCTGGCAGTGCTGTGTGCGCTGTTTTTGAATGCCGGCGTATTTGCCCAGGGCAATGGCGCCACAATTTCAATTGAAGAATCACGCTGCGTAGCAACTGGGGTTATTACGGCCACTGGTGCGCAAGGCACGGGACCCTTCATTTACGATTTTACATCTTATCCTGTAGACTATGCCTACACTGGTCCAACTGCAAGTAATGTGATTACTGCATTGAATCCCGGCAGTTACACCTTACGTATTATTGATCAGGGGGCCGGTAATTCATTTACCGACTATTCGGTGGTGGTTCCTGGTGACTATATTGAGCCGGATTATAATCTGACGGCTGTGGATGTTACCGGTTGTTACAATGGGACTAACGGCTCAATTTCCGGGGTTCTGATAGATGGGCGGGCCCCTTTTTCGTACGAAATCATGGCCGGGCCTATGGGCGTTGGTACTATGAATAATACAGGAACCTTCACCAACCTGGGAGCCGGCACCTATACTATCAGAGGGTATGACAGTTGCGGAAATTTCCAGACAAGACAGGCGACTATCAATAACTATTTTTGGGGTATCGGCAATCCGGTAGTTGCAAAAACAGGTTGTGGCTTATACTCTTTCAATGCTGTAGATATTACAATTAATCCTGGTATGGCGGTGCAAACGTACACTGTAAAAAATGGTAATACTGTTTTAGCTTCAGGTCCTTCACTTCCGCTGGCATTTGCTAATCCGGATGCCACAATTTCCGATGTAGTAGTCTGCGTAACAGATCCCTGCGGATATGAACAATGTCAGAATTTTGGTGTTTCTGACTGGACAGTCGGCAGCAACAATGTCACTTATCCTTCCTGCAATACCTTCTCTGTCAATTCAATTGACGTGATCGGCAGTCCGATCGGTCCTGTAATGTATGGAATCGAGCGTGCACCGGGTGATACGATCTGGTCAGCAACTGTTCCGTTCACTTTTACCAAAGTAGTACAAGGATATTTCTTTGCAACCTTGTTTGTAAAAGATGGTTGCGGAGTCATCAAGGCGTCAGGCAATCAACAATTTGTAAATATGTGGGGAGATGCGGGTTATAACTATACAAGTTGTACTGAATCTCAGCTTTGTCATTCTGATAGCTGGTTCTATATCGGTCCTGTCAGCTATTCACTCAATGGCGGTGCTGCACAGGCCAGCAGTTGTTTTTCAAATCTTGTTGATGGAATTTATACTGTAGTAGCAACGGATCAATGCGGTTCTACCATCGAACGAACAGTGAATGTAGATCACAATTGGCAATTATCAGGTGGGGGCTCGGCAACCAGTTGTGCTATGGGCAAAACTTACACTTCATTTTATATTCCTGGTAACATCATGGGGCCGCAGG
>JADYYU010000304.1 GCA_020853515.1 Chitinophagaceae bacterium
AAACTTTAAAAAGTAATTTCGGTTGGTGCGAAACCAACCGATAGGTAATTTCCATTATCTACTGGTTGGTGTCCCACCAACCAGCGCCACTGCACATAAAGCGCGATAAAAGTTATAGTTCATCCGGCATTTACGATTGTGTAGCTAAACAAATTTTTGAGCAGTAAATTCATTTGGTGCGACAAAAACCGTTAGGTAGTTATTCTACTGGTTGGTGTCCCACCAACCAGCGACAATGCATATAACGCGCGAAAGTATTTATATCTCATCCGGCATTTTACGATTGTGTAGCTAAACAAATTTTTGAGCAGTAATTTCGGTTGGTGCGACACCAACCGTTAGGTAATTACAATTTTGAATAGTATCAAATGGAAGAAACGAATACTCTTAACGATTTGCTCACGCTACTGTTCAAAAATATCAATATTGGTTGATAACCCACCAGCCTGCTGCCCTACTCCTGAAATGAGTTAAAAATTTAAATTCATCAATCCCTGTATCGTAGAACTTTGCGCTGCTCCATCGGTACTCTTCAGGCAGTTTTGCTAAATTCCAATTTTCTTTGATTGGATTAAGGTGAATATAATCTAATTTTTGAATAAGTATATCTTCATTGCTTAACGGAATAGCTAAGGGATCCCGTTTCCAAAATTGCATTTTTCTGTCAATTTTATTGACTTCAAACTTATTCACCATAGTTAAGTTGTTGCTTAGTATGTAATTTCTAAATTGATGAGCAGTGAATTTTGTAAAGCTGCCAGCCGGGCTTTCCTTCCCATTTAGTTTTAATTGCTTCCAGATTAAGTGTATATGATTAGGCATGATCACATAAGCATAGACTTCAATGCAACCAACAGTAACTAAATACTTAAGTGACTGAATTATCATCATTTTTAAATAATCATCTGTCAAAAGACATTCAAAATTATGAATTGTATCGGTATAGAAGTATGGAATATTCTCATACATCTGGCCCTGCCTTTTTTCAAACATATTCATAAACTAAAGATAAATATTATTTGCTTAAATGGATCATTTTAAACAACTATTCCGGTTGGTGCCACAGCAACTGATATACAAATTCATCAAATACTATACTACCGGTAGCCTACCGATCAAACTTTAAAAAGTAATTTCGGTTGGTGCGAAACCAACCGATAGGTAAAAGTTATAGTTCATCCGGCATTTTACGATTGTGTAGCTAAACAGATTTATGAGCAGTAATTTCGGTTGGTGCGACACCAACCGATAGGTAGTTATTCTACTGGTTGGTGTCCCACCAACCAGCTTCATTGCTCATAACGCGCGATAGTATTTATATCTCATCCGGCATTTTACGATTGTGTAGCTAAACAGATTTTGAGCAGTAATTTCGTTTGGTGCGACACCAACCGATAGGTAAAAGTTATAGTTCATCCGGCATTTTACGATTGTGTAGCTAAACAGATTTATGAGCAGTAATTTCGGTTGGTGCGACACCAACCGATAGGTAAAAAAGTTAACAAAGCGCTTGTCCTTATTTGCTGTTGAACCACCACAGCTAATAATCATATTGTTTACGCAGCGCATTGAGCCTTAAACCGGTATAAACCTGCACACTGTTGCGGCTTGGATTGGCAGGATGGTCACTGTGTTCATAACGAAACCCACCACCCAGGTCAAAGTAAAGATTGTCGCGTATTTCGTACGACAAATTCAGATTGGTATAAAGCACATCTGAAACTGAACCGTTAAACATGCTGATACCGTAGTCAGCATTTTTCCTGTTGTAACTTTTGAAAATATCGCCGCCAAAGCTCACTGTTGAAAGGGTATCGCGCCCCTGCCGGTTATAAAAAGTTTTCCAGGTGAGATAGGTTTTTCTGAACGGCTTATAATGAACGATGAAATCGGCCTCCATAAAGTTAGCGCCATAAGGATGCGCGAGCGGTTGGTTATAATTTGAGTAATCAGCCACAGAATCGCGAAATGAATAAGTAAAAGGCCTAACGAGATTACCTTCGGCCTGCACCAGCAAATTTTTGATCCCGAACATATCTGCAAACTTGATACCCAGTTGCAGCCCGTATTTATTAGCCCACCAGCCATTGCCCGCCTTGATCTCTTTAAAATTAAATTCATCTAAAATAGCCTGTCCGTAAATAACAGCTTTCACGCCGGTATTGATCTTAAAATTAAAACCAAGTAAAGCATTGTCAGGACTTCCGTTGGTTTGCTCTACACTGCGATACAAAATAATTGGATTCAAATAGCGAAAATCAAAATGATCTTTACGTCCAAAAGCGATGGCTTCGAATAATCCAATATTCAACCACTTAAAAGCATTCACACTCAAATGATGCATGGTGGCATATTTGCGTGGCAGCAAACGATCTCCACCTCGAAAATACTGTGGGGTGAGTTCCATATACAGGTTCTGATAATTAAACTTTCCAAAACGGGTATTGATTTTCAAAAACGTATAATTGCTGCCAAAGTCTGATAGAAATAGACTTCGGTATCCATCCCCTATTTGAAATTTATCGGTACCGAAAGTTACATTCACCGTGTTTCGCAACACTTCTGCATCTACATAACCGGCAGCATACAAATAATCTTGGGCCAAACCAGGCTTGCCAATTTTAAAATCCTTATAATAGGTGATGCCCGGCACCGCCTGATGCGAGCTAACATATTGCTGATGATGCAGCGGACCGCGTTCCTGGTTATCAGTAAAAATGGTATAAAAACCGATGCGTTTGCCTAATAAGCCGCGGGCTTCTATCCCCTTTGAATTATAAAATAAATTTTGTTTCAGGTTACCACTCTCTGCTGTCTGCTGATAGTAGATCACCGGATTCAGCACGAAGGTGACCAGATCACTTTTGTAATGCAAAAAATCAGATTCACGCTCATAAAAAGTATTAAACAGCGAATATTCCGATTCAATCGCACCATCTCCATTCTCAGCCCACTCTCCGCTTTTGGAAACAATTTTAGCCCCCTCTTCACGCTCAGTGGTGTTTAATGTTTCATCACTTTGCTTGCCATAATTCTCTACAAACTGCACCGCATCTTTACGTGAAAAACCATTGAGAGCGGTATGCAAAGTGTCAGAAACCTGTCCGCTTAAAATATCCATTCTCTCTATCTGAAAATAATAATCCATATCGCGTCGAAGATAGGTGCTCTGGGCAAATGAACCGGCAGCAATGAATACAAACAGCCAAACAAACAGGTTACTTTTCATAAGTTAAAATATGCGCTAAAAATAAAACTTTTTTCATTGCCGATCGATTTTATTTGCCCGGTAGCAACACAAAATGGCTTACTACCCAATGAAGGGTATTTTTAAAAATAAGCGTTTCAAAAATAAGAACAAATAAAAAGCACTTCTAATTTTGCACTCTAAAACAATACCCAATGAAACAGATTATCTATGCATTCATCACCTTAATATCCTTACGCTGCGCCGCACAGCCGGTTTTAACCACCACCTCCCAGATCGGTTATGTTGCCCCGATCGCTGTGGTATCGGCCGCTACTTTACCAATGGTACCGATCGCTACTACAGGTGCCAACGCCAGTTGGGATGCCTCGGGTCTGGTAAAAGATGCCGCAACACCCATCATCAATTATACCGTTTCTGCCCCTGCAGGTACTACTTATGCTGCCGACTATACGAATGCGAACTGGCACTTTACTGACCCGGCTCTCCTGGCCATTTTGGGCAATACCTACTACAATCTCTCTGCAGACAGTTTTGTACTGTGGGGTGCCCATGTAACAGGCAGCGCTTACGAAATTTATGACAACCCTGAAATGGACCTTGCATTTCCCTTTGCTTACAATCAGATCGTGAATAATACATACAGCAAAACAAATTATACCGCGGCAGGTGGCATCAGCAGCTATCAGACCGGCAATGTAACACTGACCTACGATGGTTATGGCACCTTGATTTTGCCCAACGGCACTTATAATAATGTCGTTCGTATTAAAAAAGTAAGAACAAATGATCTGGGCCCTACCCTCACCTCATACTATTGGTACAATTCTGTTAACGGCGCAAACCTGCTGATGTATGAAGAAAAGGCCGGAGGTACGCCCAATGCAGCTTTCAATACCAATGTGGTGAGCCGCGTGGCTGACCTGCAAAATAATTATCAGGTACAGATCAGCACAGACCTTGAAAATAATATGATCGTGATCAACTCCGCTTCGAACATCGACCGGGTAAAGGTATATTCTTTGACAGGTCAACTGATTTTAAGCGCTAGCAATATAAACGCTGCCCATTGGCATCAGCAATTGCAATCGGCAAAGGGCATGTATCTGGTGCAGGTTGAATGCAATGGCGAAACGATCAAAGGCAAAGTGAATTTTTAATCCATTCATACTCTTTTTGGGCATTTAACTGAATGTGCAGATACCGCTGAGTACATGCTTGTTCTGCCTCAAGGAAAGGACCTTACAATGCTCAAGGCACTTAGTAATGTACTTGGCAGCAAAACCGGCATCGCTCCGGAATTTCAATCAGCAGCATCTCTATACAATCACACTTCATCAAAGCCATCTGTTTAAACACGGATGGCTTTTACATTTTGCCATTTTTTATCGCATCTTTGCATATCACAAAATATTGTAACGATGAAGACCATTCTGATAAAAAATGTTCAGCTTGTGAATGAGGGCCGCATTGAAGTAAAAGATGTGCTAATGAAGCAACAGCATATTGAAAGAATAGACGATCAGATTTCAGTAAAAGAAAATGCCCTGGAGATCAACGGTGAAGGATTGCATTTATTACCCGGACTCATCGATGATCAGGTGCATTTTCGCGA
>JADYYU010000305.1 GCA_020853515.1 Chitinophagaceae bacterium
ATTGGAAAAGGAGATCATGCATATTTTTGAAAGCGAATTAAAAATGAAGCGTGAAAAGACGATGATCGATGAGATTCATTTTTATGGAGCCGGCATCAACAGCAGCGACCATAAAAAACGGATTGAGAAATGTCTGAAGCAATTTTTTGGTTTAAATAAAGTACAGGTATATAGCGATATGCTGGCCGCAGCCCGGGCTACCTGTCTGCATAACAAGGGGATCGCCTGTATATTGGGAACCGGCAGCAATACCTGCTATTTTGATGGCAAAAAAATCGGATTCAAAACCCATACACTCGGTTATGTATTAGGTGATGAAGGTGGTGGTACCCATTTGGGAAAAAAGATCCTGCAGTATTTTCTGCATGATATTTTTGATCAGGATCTAAAGAAAAAATTTGTTGCGCAATTTGATGCAGATAAGGATGTTATTTTAGACAGTATATACCGTAAGCCGCTACCGAACCGTTATCTGGCTGGCTTTGCTTCTTTTATTTTTGAAAACCGCGGCCATTATATGATTGAAAATATTGCAGAAGATTGTCTGAATGACCTCTTTATCAATCATCTGTTAAGGTATCCGCATATTCATAAACTACCGGTACATTTTACCGGTTCAGTCGCTTTTTATCTGAAGGATATTTTGCTGAATATGTGCGGACAATATGAAATCAATTGCGGCTCAGTGATACAGAAACCGATGAAAGGTCTGATCAGCTATCACTCAAATTGATTCAGGATATTCAACGAGCATATGTTCGATTTTGGCATACTCGTTCATGGTGAATTTAGCGTGTAATGGTTTGCCGTTCTGCAACTTGCCTATGTAAAATATATTTTTGCCTTCATGACTGATGCTATTGACTGAATTGTCAAAATAGAAATCGGGATAATAAGACACTAATCTTTGCCAGTATTCAATGGCATTATTTACGCCGTATATTTTGATATCTGTAGCATCAGGGTAAATTTTAGGAATATTCTCGGATTCAATATGAAAATTAGTCGCCAGGAAAAGGGCAAGTTTATCGAAATCGCGTTTATTGAAAGTTTCGATAAAATCTTTCGTTACTTTTTCTATGATACTAATAAAATGCATGCATTACAGTTCTGATTTAAATATATTCATACCTGAGATATTCTATTTTCCCATATTCATTCACCACAAAAGTTTCATGAATGGTGATGTTTTCACCGATCACTTTATTTATCGTTGTAATTTCTCTGTCAATCTTTTGTAAACTTGTTTGTACAACTTTATGCTGACGGGTCGAATTTTTTAAATTTGTCCAATAATCTTTGATGGCCTGTTTGCCGGTTAATTTACATTCCGTATTATCTGGATAAATCGCTTTTATTTTTGGAGAGTAGATCTCCACATTATTAGCCAAGTGAGTCATCAAACGGTCAATATCCCATTCATTCCACGCTCGCGTGAAATCATCAGAAATAGATTTAATAATTTCTTCAAATTTCATACTTTGATTTTTTCTAAACAAATATAATAAAAAAATGAGAAATATATTTTTATTTAGAATTATCTCAAAATAAATGTAACCGGGATTTTCTGCTACTTAAATGCATTCAAACCGGTCACGTCCATGCCGGTAATCAGCAAGTGAATATCGTGGGTGCCTTCGTAGGTGATCACACTTTCAAGATTCATCATATGCCGCATAATCGAATATTCGCCGGTAATGCCCATTCCACCGTGCATCTGACGGGCTTCACGTGCAATCTGCAGGGCCACTTCGCAACTGTTCCTTTTGGCCATTGATATTTGTGCCGGCGTAGCTCTGCCTTCGTTCATTAAAACACCCAGTCGCCAAACCAGCAATTGTGCCTTTGTGATTTCGGTGATCATTTCAGCCAGTTTTTTTTGCTGTAGCTGAAACGATGCAATGGGGCGACTAAACTGTTGACGTTCTTTGGTGTATCTTAAGGCGCTGTCGTAACAGTCCATTGCAGCACCCAAGGCTCCCCATGCTATTCCGTATCGTGCTTTGCTCAGGCAGCCCAACGGGCCTTTCAGTCCCTGTACATTGGGAAAAATATTTTCTTTCGGAACTTTTACATTGTCGAAAACAAGCTCACCAGTGGCACTGGCACGCAGGCTCCACTTACCGTGAATCTCCGGCGCAGAAAAACCTTCCATGCCTTTTTCTACAATCAAACCTCTGATAATACCGGCTTCGTCTTTGGCCCATACTACTGCAATATCTGCATAAGGCGAATTGCTGATCCACATTTTGGCACCGTTTAAAATCACATGATCGCCGGCATCTTTAATATGGGTGATCATACTGCCCGGGTCGCTGCCGCTATCCGGTTCGGTGAGACCGAAACAACCCAAAAATTCACCACTCGCCAACTTGGGCAGATATTTCATTTTTTGTTCTTCACTGCCATAAGCGTGTATCGGATACATAACCAGGCTTCCCTGTACGCTGGCCGTGCTGCGCATGCCGCTGTCGCAACGTTCTACTTCCTGCATCATGATACCATAACTGATATAATCGAGCCCGCCACCGCCGTATTCAACAGGCACTGTGGGACCAAAAATACCCAATTCGCCCATTTGCGGTACCAGATGTTTCGGAAATTCACAATTTTGCGCCCATGTTTCAATATATGGACTCACTTCTTTTTTGATCCAGGCTCTCACGGTATCTCTGATCAGCTTATGTTCGTCGGTCAGTAATTCATCTAATGCGTAGTAGTCGGGGTGTTGATATAAGTCCTGTGCCATCTTGTTTTTTTTAGTGGTTGCAAATATAAATACATAATTTGATTTGCTTCATAAAAACGACTCTCAGTCAATGCTTTTAAATGATCGCTTATTCAGTAGACCAATGCATTGGCCGGATCAATTTACTTCGCAGCTAACTATTGATTCGATGAATTGCATTGATTGCCGGGAAACGGAGGTGGCACATTTGTCGGCCCATCTTCACCCGATAAGGCCTCGCGCACTTTTACACTTCTGTACCGGCCTTGCATGCCAAACTGAAAAATGAACTGATCACGGCTTAGTCCGTACTGTTCGGTTAAAACGCTAATCACTTTGTTGGC
>JADYYU010000306.1 GCA_020853515.1 Chitinophagaceae bacterium
CCGGCTGTTAAGTTCTTCGTACTTAAACAGCCCCATTTGCGTTGCAAACATCTTAGGGTCGTTCAGCAGGTAGTCGAATTGCCCCGCTTGCTCTTCATAAACAACAGAGACCGTTTTACCCTGTTCAATGGTTGACAATAACCAGGCTTCAAAGCTCACGCCCCACGTAAAACGTAGGATATCTGTTTTCACCAGTTCCTTAGGCATGATACGCTTGGCAGCACTTTCGGCAGACAATGATCTGATATAGGCTACCCGCTGCAGATATAAATCATGCGTCACATGAATGCGGAGCAGGCTGAGAATCACCGATCCGCTTATCAGCAACATACCCGCAGTACGAAGCATTTTTTCATTTATCACAAACCAGGCAAAGGGCATGGCCACAAAAATCACCAGAATGAGATATTGGCTTTCAAGATAAAACTGATCGACTCCCGCAGCAAAATTAACATTGATCAGAAAGCAAACCCCGAAGAGAAAGGCAGTCATTAATAATAAGTGAAAGTACTTTTTTACCCTGAGTAAATAGAGTGCCGTTACGATATAAAAGATAAAGAGCAGATAATAATCATTCAGTACATAACGGTAAAAATTTTTAAAAGAGTTAAGCTGAAAATAATGCGGAAATTCCCGGATGATGTTGCTGACACCCTGCATCGATTGCTGATCGTAAAAATTGCTCAGGAATTTAACTTTGATCACAAACAGCACAATATAGGTTGCAAGCAAACCCGCCAGCAAGCGGATGCTGCTTTTATATAAATGCATCAGAAACGCAAAACCAAACAGCATGATAAATAGCAGTAAAGGATAAAAATAAATGATGGTAACTATAAAAAACAAACTGACCGGATAATACCAGCGCGGTACCAGATCGCGTTTCAGTAAATGTTCTGTCACAGCCAGGTAAAGCAGTGTAAAAACAGCGCCCTGCACAAACTCACATTGTATCCAGAAGAACGAATGTCGTACCATAATGGTATTAAACAATAAAATCACCAGCGCCATTTTTTCATTTTTCAAACCCAGCAATACGATCAGAAAAACAGTCAGGTAAAACAACAAAAAACTGAGGCTATACACGATGGTCACCGCTTGCAGCGACCAATTCATCTTAGAAGCCAGCAAGGGAAATACCTGTGTAAAAGCTGCCCCGAAACGGTTGATCTGAATCGCAAAATTATCTTCCTTTAAAATAGAAAACAACTGAAAGGCTGCATCGCACATCACTACCCGTTCTTTGTAAAACAGCACCGCGAAAATAAACAGTACGGTATAGGTAAGCAGTCCTGCGATCAGCACAAACTTTTTATTCGTCATATTTGAAAAGCGGGAAAGCAATAGATCGGTTATTTTAAATGAATGATATGATTATTATACATCCGCACTTTTTTTTCTTCATCTTCAAAAACAACGAGCGCAGACAGCGACTTCAATAAAAACTCATCGAGATACAAAGCTGCATGATCGCTTCCGTTTCTGAACACAATTCTCATACGGCGCACCGTTGGCTCCAGCGTAATTTCTGCGGATGTTCTGAACCAGAATCCATAATTATCTACTGAATGTTGTGTATGCGCCAGTGTATTCTGCAGTTCGTTACCACTGCTGTCGTAGGTCGTGATACTGCAATGCGGCATTCGGTAATCTTCTGATACGACCCGTGCCCATACTGAAAACTCGAACTTTTTTGCGCCGGAGTTCGCAAAAGATTGATCAAATAATTCAAGTGTATCAATAGCAGAAATATCAAGAGCACCCTTACCAAACAGTTTTTCCTTGGAAGTATGGTCGTAATGCTCAGACAGCACGATCTCATCTGTTGCCGGCGCAAACGCAGATATAGCCATATGGTTAAGCGAATCGATTTGAGCGGCCTGATACCGCATCAATCCCTGCCAGTCTAATTTATAAAATACTAAACGTCCGGCTTCAGATACAGAATCACACAATTTCATCAAACTCTGTTCATCTACCGTCATATATGCTTCTTTCAGACGAACCAGCAAAATCGGTTTGGCATTTATAGAATTGCTAAAATATTGCTTGTCTGTAAATTCCCCACCGGCCAGCCGCATCAGTTGAAAGCTTTGCTTCCATGATGAACGTGACATCAGGGTGTTGACTATAGGTAAACCGGTTCGCAAGGATATGTTGAACAGATCACCCGAAAATTCGCTGTCGACATCCTTCCCCACTTTTTCAGAACCGACACAGAAAAAGGGCAATCCCAGGATACATTGATACTGAGTATCCTTTACTAGATGCACTGCCTCAGCAGCAGCATCCAGCATGAAAAAATTCTTGTAATTGCTTTGCGTTTCGTCTGACCTGTGCTGCACGTACTTACTGTAACTAAACATTTCAATCGACCATCCAAATATTACAAGGAGTGAAAGATAAATTGCAGGTAAGATCATTTTCTGTTTGTGAAAATCATGCATGATGGCTGAGAGACGAAGGGTACAGGCCATGGCCAGACTAAAATAAGTAATTACCGATATACGCCCCAGACTTCTGAATTGCCTGAGCGAAGGCATCCAGTCTAATAAAAACGACATCCCAAACGTAAACGGGAAACCGATGGCCATCAAATATGAAAACAAGGCGATCAGGAGAAGATATTGTTCACTCGTAGAAACCGGCGTAAATAAATTCACTGTTTTTTTTCTAAAAAAGTAAAATACCAGGTTGAACAAAATAAACAGTACATACAGTAAAGACACACCACCAACATACGCATAGCCTTCATCAAGGTCATTCGTTGCGAAACCATTAAAGAGCAGGGAAAAAGATTTTCCGAGACTGCTGTACTCTGATGTAAAAAACTGCTTCAGCGACGACACATAATGCAGGATCCCCCATGGACTCACCGGCCGGTCCTGTATGGGATCCGTAAAATAAAAAACCATCTTGACAGCAACAAAACTGATAACAACTACAGTAAACAACCACATCGCTGAGATGGCTTTCTCCCGGAGTGATTTTTTTTCAATCAGAAAAGCAGCCACCACATAAAAAAAGATGATCACCATGCTTAGCAGCAGATTATACATATGAACAAAAGCCATCAGGAAGCAGAGAACAAAGAGGTAAAACAGGTAGCGTTTGCGGCCGCTTTGCTGAAAAGAAAATAAAAAACTAAACGTAAGTACAATATTGAATGAATAGCACAAACCGTAATGCCCGAAAATCCGGTAGAAATTTGGCGCAAGAAAAGTAATGAGTAAGCCAAAAATGGCACCCATCCAGGGTTGCACACCCAGCCTGCTAAAAAAACGGAATAATAAATAAGAAGTAGCAATCAGTGATAGTATGATCAGCATATTCATGATCAGCAGCAGATCATTGACCGAAAAATGAAAGACAGATTGCAACTGTGCCAGAGGCCAGGCCAGCAATGGCTGATTATCTGTAAAACTGATATGCTCACCCCAGGGATAATTCATACCTTCAAAATGAAAGCCCTTGCCATATAATACATGATAGAGATACGTATAGTAATTTTTACCCCCATCGCCTCCTGCGCCGAATAATGCATGACCGGGTGCCCTCAGAACAGTTCTGAACAAATACCAACCATAAATACAAGTGAGCAGTATATTGAGTACCGCCCCATAGTATTCACTTTTTTTAAATCGCATGGGCATACTATATTTGCGAACAATATTAACACTTATAATTCAATTCTGCTTCAACCTTTGAAATCTTCCATCGCCCTTGTAGTGCCTGTTTTTAATCCCCACCCCGGCTGGGAAAAACTGCTGCATCAGCGATTTACAGAGTTGAGTATGGCGCTGACCCATATCGATTTTAAACTCTATCTGGTTAATGATGGTTCGGCCATCCATGTGGGAAAGACCGAAGTCGACTACTTACGAAATCAATTACCCGAATTTCATTTTACCGATCTGCCACAAAACCAGGGTAAGGGCTATGCGCTGCGGCAGGCAGTACAGCAAACAAGCGAACCCTTCACGGTTTATACCGATGCCGACATGCCTTTTACCCTGCAATCGATGGAGGCTGTGATCGGGGCATTACCACAAAACGACATTGCCTTTGGCATCAAACAAAAAGCTTACTACGAGCAGCTTCCTTTACAACGTAAAATGGTATC
>JADYYU010000307.1 GCA_020853515.1 Chitinophagaceae bacterium
ATACCCATCAGCAGGATCAGCACTGCATAAGGCATACTTTTTTTACAGACAGCCTTTACCTCGGTCATAGAAAAATGACTGAAAGTAATTTTTGAATATCGGGTAATGATGATGTACAGCGCAATCAGTACGGCTATCAGATAGGCCGAAATCTGTGCATAAATGAACCACTCTATTTTAAAATCACTTTTGAATATTGGACTAAACAATAAAAAACTACAGATCATGATCATAAGTATTTTATCAAGAACAGAAAGAAGGCTGTCAGTTTTAAAATGATGGTGAGCCGAAACATTGCTTCGCAGATATAATAAAAACGAGCTGATCGTCTGCACGATCGCAAGCAGAAAAACGAGGTAAATAGCCCGGCTGCCATATTGGAAAATAAACGAAAAGAGCAGCACGACAGCAAAATAAACTGCCGAAAGCATGGCCTTGGCAACACTCATATTTGGTAACTTAATGCTGATAAGCTGATTATTTTCAGCCAGACTTTTATTATTGTAATTGGTAATGCCCAAATCGAGCAGGATACTGAAAATTCCGGTTAACCCCACCAAAGCGTAATACAATCCATACTCCTCATGACCTACATGCAACTGCACATTTCTGTCGATCACAAATATCCAGAATGGCTTCACCAGCAGATTTACCAGCAGCATGATGGAGATATTTGAAATAAAGTACTTTCTGATCATGAAAACCTGCCCTGTAACATTGTGGCAGCATGTAAATGTAATACAGAATCAAAATAAAACAATCATCACAGACTGCCTTAAAAAACTTACACACCCTTTCGGGTGTGTAAGATGTTGTACTAAAACATTTTATTATGAAAACGTTGTAAAGATAACGTATTTTTTAAATAACAAAAAATAATTTTTATTATTTATCAGGCTGGCAAAATACTCGGTTTTCAATTCTACATTTGCGCTCAATTTTATATGAGAATAGCAGTTAATACGCGTTTTTTACTGAAAGGAAAGCTGGAAGGTATTGGCTGGTTTACGAATGAAATTGTAAAGAGACTGGTGCTTAATCACCCTGAAGACGAGTTTATTTTCTTTTTTGACCGTCCTTACGATCAGCAATTTATTTTTGCGCACAATATCACACCGGTGGTTTTGCAGCCCCCGGCCCGACATCCGGTATTATGGTATATCTGGTTTGAATGGTCGGTAAAACGGGCACTGAAAAAGTATCAGGCGGATGTGTTCGTCTCCACCGACGGCTTTTTGTCACTCTCGTCGAAAGTACCGTCGATACTGGTGGTGCATGATCTGGCATTTGAACATTTCCCCGAGCATTTACCCTTTAAATTCAGGTATTACCTGCAGAAATTCACACCTGAATTTATCCGTAAATCTATTCATACAGTCACTGTATCTGCCTATTCAAAGCAGGATATTGTAGATTTATATGGTACAGCACCCGAAAAACTGAGCGTGGTATATAATGGTGCAAACCAGTTGTATCGTCCGCTGAGCAGTGATGAGCGTATTTTTTTTAAGAATAAATACGCCGGCGGGACAGAATACTTTGTGTTTACCGGAGCCTTGCATCCCAGAAAGAATATTTTGAATCTGTTACAGGCTTTCACGATTTTTAAAAAAAAGCAGCGCAGTAGCATGAAGTTGCTGATTGTGGGCAGGTATGCCTGGAAAAGTGAACCAATCAGGGAACTAATCGAAAACCATCCTTTTAAAGAGGATGTGATCCATTATAACTATATGCAGGTCGATGAATTGTGTAATGTAATCGGTGCTGCCTATGCCCTCACTTTTGTGTCACTTTTCGAAGGGTTTGGGATTCCCGTGCTGGAGGCTCTTCAGTGTAACGTGCCCGTCATTGTATCTGACAACACTTCACTGCCTGAAGTTGCCGGCAATGCCGGATTGTACACCGACCCGGGGGATATAGAAGATATTGCTGCCAAAATGTGCATGCTGTATAAAGATGAGCATTTGCGCGACCAACTGATAGCCAACTGCCCTATTCAGGCTGCTAAATTTAGCTGGGATAAAAGTGCGGTTGATTTTTATGATTGCATTTTAAAATCAATGTCCGAGTTGAGATTGAAAAGTGATACACAGTAATAAAAAAAGGTCGCTTTTACTACATGATATGCATTTCAGCCTTACTTTTGGTTTTTTAATTCAATCGCATCATGTCGCTGAGTACAGAATCATATAATATTAAATTGGAGCACTTCGACGGTCCGTTTGATCTGCTGCTGTTTTTTATTGAGCGTGATGAAATCGACATTCAGAACATCCCTATTTTTAAAATCACCAGCGACTTTCTTGATTATATCAAAAAGCTGGAAGTGCTGAATATTGAGCTCGCCAGTGAATTTATTTTGTTTGCTTCAACCCTCATTCGTATCAAGGCTAAGATGCTGATTCCCCGTAAAGAAATCGATGAATTTGGACAGGAGATCGATCCGCGGAAAGAACTGATCGATAAAATTCTGGAATACAAACGATTTAAGGAAGCTGCTGAAGAAATGAAAATGCTTGAAGCCGACCGTATGTTGCAGCTTAAACGCGGTAATATGATCAGTGAATTGCATCAGGTAGGCGAAGCCATGAGCGAAGGGTCGGAATTGCAGTCGCTGAGCGTTTTTAAGTTGTACCAGAGTTTTGAAAAGGTGATGAAGCGAATGCAGGTGCGTCTTGCAAACCCGCAGCATGTGGTGGTCAAATACAATTATTCGCTGGAAGGACAGCGGGAATTTCTGCTCGACTGGACAAAGAAGGACAAGAAAATCGCTTTTGAGCGGATCTTTCAAAGTTGCGAAAACAGAATACATGCCATCTTTAATTTTCTGGCCCTGCTTGAACTCATACAGCAAAAGTATCTGGCCATATTGATCGGTGAAGGCCGTAATAACTTTATCCTTGAATGGAATGACGACCGTGAAGAGGAAATTGTGGTTCCGCTAAATTAAATTTTTTACAAAGTCAAATTAGTTTCTATATTTGCACTTGTATCAGGTGTCCTAAATTTTTTATTAAAAACAGAAGATGAAAAGGGAATACTGTGAAATTCAGTAACACTACCCGGTGCTGTAAGCTCTTGCTAATTGTTGTAATTTATACCACTGTCTGCCCATGGCCGGCGGGAAGGTTTACAACAAGATAAGAGTCAGTCAGAAGACCTGCCTGCTACGCAAATATTATTCGATGACTTCGGGAAAAAAGTCAGCGGTAGGCAGGAATACGATTTTCGTGCTTATTTTCATTTCCCATAATTTTTTTTAAATGAGTAAGAAAATTACATTTTTTTTCGTTGCCTTTTTTGCAATTAAAACAAGCTTTGCACAGGGCAGTTTTGAAAACCTGACAGCCAAACTCGATTCTGTTGGCAAAGACTATTTTAAAGGAGTACCCGGAGTGGCCGGAACAACAGCTTTTGCTACCTTTGGTGCCACTTTCCTAAACAGGAACGACACCAGCGCTTTTGGCGATTACTGGAGTGGTTGGTCTATTTCAAGGTTAAAAGACAGCATTTCGGTGGCATACGACACCAATGATTGCGCAGCCATACCTGCTGAAGGCCACAGTGCCTCCTCTGTATATGCTACTGCTTTTATAAGTCTGGATGCTGATCTCAATAAGATTCGTTTTCAAAATGTACAGTTAGGCGTGATGGGGTTTTTCATAACCAATTCCACAATAGCCTATAAATCAATGCTGAACGGTGACGGCTTTGCCAAAAAATTCGGTGGTGTCAGCGGAAACGATCCTGATTATTTACGCATAATCATCAGAGGGTGGAATAATGGTGTATTGCAGCCTGATAGTGTCGTTTTCTATCTGGCCGATTTTAGAGACACCAATAACGCCAATGATTATATCGTGAACGACTGGCGTTATGTAAACCTGGGTAGTCAATTTAATGACAGCATAACTTATCGCCTGGAATCGAGTGACAATGGTGGTTTTGGCATGAATACACCGGCTTATTTCTGTATCGATGATATCATTTATCTACCGGAAAATGTGCATGATATCACTACCAATCCGGCTATCGCACTCTATCCCAATCCGGTATGCGATCAGCTCATGATTGCAAATAAGTCTGATGAAAAAACAAGTTTTACGATTCTGACTCAGCAGGGTGCCCTTGTCAAACAGGTGATGCTGGAAGCTCAACAGCAAATGAAAGTTGATGCCAAAAGCTGGAGCAGCGGCATATATATTGTGCGAGCTAAAACCGCTACTGCAGAATATTACTATAAACTGGTTCGTTAAGTTGAAATCATTCCTTTACATATTAATTTTACTCTTTGCGCATTCCGTTTGCAATGCACAGTTTGCTCCTCAGGCAAGCCTGGCCGGCAGTACGGCCATTCACAAAGACTCCTCCATTATACTTGATTGGGCTTCAAATTGTATCATACACAGGGGCTGGATTGATGTAGCTGATACTACATTGGGCAAGGTGAGCAGTGGCGATAGCAGCCGCGCCCTGGGTATCGCTGATGCAGATGTGGTCAGCTTGGGCGATGGAGGTGAGGCGATCCTTTATTTTTCAAATCCATTAGTGAACGGAGACGGACCTGATTTTGCCATTTTTGAAAATGGTTTTCGCAACCCTGTCGATTCAAACGAAGCGTTTCTGGAACTGGCAACAGTAGAAGTCAGTAACAACGGTATTAATTATTTTCCATTTTTGGCACAATGCCATA
>JADYYU010000308.1 GCA_020853515.1 Chitinophagaceae bacterium
GATGTTTTCGAAAATGAAACAGGAAAACTGGTCGTCTGCATTTCTGTTACAGAAGACTCTGGAACATATCCATTTTCTGGAGAATGATGAAAGCAGTCTTTCGTCGCGGGGGCCCACCAAAGGTCAACTGAAAAAGACCGTCGTGAAAGAAATTGAGAGCTACAGAAAATCGTCGGACGCCATAAAATTATTTGACGACTATAAAAACCTGATGATTGAAAATCACCGGTACGATTTTGATGATATGATTAACTGGGTGATCGCTATGTTTCAGCAGAATCCGGACGTACTTGCATCGTATTACGAAAGGTTTCAGTATTTGCTGGTAGATGAATTTCAGGATACCAATGGTTCGCAGATGAGTATTATTGATCTGCTCAGCAGCTACGACGACGCACCCAATGTGTTTGTAGT
This sequence comes from Chitinophagaceae bacterium, assembly GCA_020853515.1. Taxonomy (GTDB): domain Bacteria; phylum Bacteroidota; class Bacteroidia; order Chitinophagales; family Chitinophagaceae; genus OLB11. The sequence continues at coordinate 415 of JADYYU010000308.1, forward strand.
GGGTGATGACGATCAGTCTATCTTTCGTTTTCAGGGTGCGAGTGTGGAGAATATGAAAGATTTTCAACATAAGTACTTGCTTCATGGCCTTCGGCAAATTTGCCTGAAAATTAACTACAGATCGCCACAGGGGATTTTGGACCATGCGAAAAATCTGATCGAAAAAGCTGGCGAGCGACTCGTGAGTTCAAATCCTGACCTTGACAAGAATCTGCAGTCGTGGATTACTTCCGAGAATGGTGTTGATTTTGAGCCGCGCATACTTTCCTTTCATAATCCGCGCTATGAAAAGGTATTTCTGGCAAAAAAAATACAACAACTGATTCTGTCGGGAGTGAAAGCCAGGGAAATTGCTGTATTGTATTACGACAACCGTTCCTGCATTGAAATGGGTAAGTATCTTGATTTGCTCAACATCCCGTTTTATACCCGAAAAAACTATAACCTGTTTGATGATGTCCTGGCCAGGCAATTATTGAACATTCTAAAATATATTTCCTGCGAGCGTATCAACGCTTACAGTGGAGATCCATTACTATTTGAAATCCTGCATTATAATTTTTTTGAAGTGCCGGCCTTAGATATCGCCAAGGCTGCTATTCTGTCGAATGACAAAGCAGTTGAAAACAGAAAAGCTAAATATAGTTTTAGAAGATATCTGCAGGAAAACATCAGTTCGGGGCAGACTTCCATGTTTATTGAAAGCCCACAGGATGCGTTTCAGTATGCCGTATCTGTGCTTGAAAAATTAATCAGTGATTCTCATAATATGTCATTGATACAATTGGTGGATGAGATCATCGACAAATGCAAGATCATTCCTTCTATTTTGCGGAGTAAAAATAAGTATGAAGAACTTGAAACGCTCACGATTTTGTTTGATTTTATTAAAGAAGAGGCCCATCGCAACCCGGCAATGGACGTCACGGCCCTGACCGATCTGCTCGAAATTATGAATGAAAACGAAATTGAATTGCCACGATTTAAATTATATGGCAATGAAGAGGCAGTTCGTTTATTTACCGTGCATGCTTCCAAGGGACGGGAATTTGATCATGTTTTTGTAGCAGGTGTTGTAAAAAATCAGTGGGAAGACCGCAAAACCCCTCCGAATGCGATTAAAATTCCGGCCAATGTATTTGAGTCTGCTATCAGCAAGAAAGATGATGATGAATTACGGCGTATGATGTATGTGGCCTTAACCAGGGCTAAAAAAGAATTATATGTAAGTTATTTCAATATAGATCTGCAGGAAAAGGAAATGGAAAAATCACTGTTTCTATATGAAATTTTTGGAGAGCGTTTTGAACCTGAAAAGCCTGTAATTACAAAGGAAATGATGTTTGAATTTGAAACGCTGATGCCGGTTGTTGATGAGAAGGTGCGGATGCAGGCTATGGAGCGAAGTTTTGTTGAGAAGCAATTGCAACATTTTGAATTGAATGTAACGGCACTCAATCATTACTTATCGTGCCCGCTGCATTTTTATTTCAATAATATTTTACGGATACCATCGGGCTTGCACGAGAATATGTCATTTGGCAGTGCTATTCACAAAGCACTCGAAAAATTATTTACAGAAATGAAGAACCATGATCAGGTATTTCCGGGGGAGGAAGAATTTCAGCATTATTTTCAACAGTATATGCGCAGAAACCGCGAAAAATTCAGTCCGGAAGGGTATGTCAGAAAGATGCAGTATGGCGAGGAGATCCTGCGCACTATTTATCAGACCAATGTCAACAACTGGCACAAATTGGTAAATATCGAATTTAACGCCCGTGCCGTTTATCAGGGTATCCCTCTTAAGGGCTTTATCGACAAAGTAGAATATCATGAGCATGAACTAACACTCGTAGATTATAAAACCGGCGACTATCAGAGCGAGTTTACTAAAAGCAAACTGAAGTCGGCTGATGAAGATCGTGATAGCATTGGCGGCGATTATTGGCGTCAGGCAATGTTTTACAAAATATTGTTAGATCATGACAAAAACAACAAGTTTGTGGCCACTTCAGCAAAGTATGAGTTTTTAGAGCCGGACAAAAAAAGCAGACATTTGCCGCCTCCTGTAATTTTTCATTTCCCTAAAGAGCATATCGATCTGGTAAAAGTTCAGATCACCGAAACCTGGCAAAAAATTCAGAACCATGACTTTTATGAAGGTTGTGGAAAAGAGAAATGTGAATGGTGCAATTTTGCACGCTCTATCAGGCAATAGGGTCTGCAATTGAAAATGCCGGCACCGGACAGCCTTATAACTTGAGTAGTTTTATCTGAACGCTGCCGCTGCTGGCCTGGTTCACATGAATATAGTACAGCCCGGGAGGCCAGGTAATGCTGCTGATGCCGAAAGTTTGTTTATTTATCTCTGTGTGCCTGTAAACAGGAATACCGAATGTATTGAAAATGTTTATTGTAAAAGGACCTGACTGATTCGATATGATTTTCAGTCGCAGCAAATCATAAAAAGGATTATTGTATTGCACTGAAAATGAAGAGGCAGCCGTTTGCATACTCACGGACAGCGGGGTTGCATATTTATTACATACGATGGTGTCTGCACATTTACCGTTTATATTGCTGCTATCACTGATATTTTTGATATAATATTTACCGGTGTCTGTCAGTGCGATATTAACCGTATCGGTAACCATAGTATAATTCTGTACAAAAGTAGTGTCCTTGTACAGATCAAAATGATAGAGGCCGGATCTGCAGAATCTGACCTGTGTAAAAAGGGAATCGGGTGCTGTAGAATCAGTAATACGGAAATGTGCAAGTGGCACAGACAGCGTTTTTTGAATAAAAGTATCGATCACCGGACAAGGTGGGAAGGTATGGTCATAGAAATCGTAGAAATAGCTGCAATTTGGCAGTGGGCCAAAATAATTTTGGGTATAATGAAAGTCATGTTCGGGGTCCATAGTGGGTACCGGATCATTTTCGCCCCAGGTAAACAGGTAATTGGTTTTTGATGCAGTAATATGGCTTTTTACTTTCACCTGATTAAAGGTATCGAGCAGATAATCAAACCTGTAACGCAAAAAACTGTTTTCGACATAATTAGTGTCCAGGCCGATCGAATATCCGCCTGAAATGATCGCGGCGTCCGGCTCCGTGTACATGGTGGTGAGCATCGTTGCATAGCCACCCTCCGATAGTCCAAAAATGAAAACCTTGTCGTAATGAGCCTGCAGGTATTTGACCATTGCAATGATCTCGATCAGATAGTTAATGCCATAAGGAGTATAGGCTGTATTGAGATACCATAAAAGGTAATCATCCATCCGGTGCCCGTTCCAGCAGATTGCCCGTGATTCCTGATTGGGTTTAATGAAGGCATATACGTCGCCATAATTGATACAATGGTTTTTAATCTGACATAACTGATTATGGTACCCCGGTCCCTGAGCAAGTTCTAATGCCTGATGATCGCCGTTACCGGGAATAATAAAGAAGGCATTGCGGCAATTTGTTAGGTTGGTATCTTTGTATCGAATTGAATATGAGTATGATTGTTTATTCAGAAATGAAAATGGAAGATAGACCATGGGGTCATTTTGCGACAATATAGCCGGGTACATGGCGAAACTCGCGTTTCTGGGGGTATCAGAAATTAACTGCTCACCCGGCACTAAATAATCGATACTATCCAAATCGGCTGTTTTAAACTTAAAACTGGTGTCCATCAATAAATAATGCTCGTACATGGAAGTCATATTGCTATACTTATAAAAATTACCGGGTGTTACGGAGTCATCTATATATCTTGGAAAAGTAAATATATTAATAAAAAAGGCACTGTCGGCAGGGCTTAACTGTGCGTGCGCAACCGGAGCGAAATGAAGGAGGATCGTTATGATTAGGAGCTGAGAAAGTTTATTGTTCAAAATCTGTGGTGTTTTAGTCGCTAAAGTAAGCAAGATTCGGTAGCTTTTAAGCTAATTTTGTGGCTGCATATATAGTATAAAAAATATTTTTATAATTCAAAACTAAATTTTACCTTTGCATTCCAAAAATTAATACTTACAAATTAATCTAACAATTTTAAACTAAAATAAGATGGCAAAAGAGACCTTCAAAAGGGATAAACCCCACGTAAACATTGGAACTATCGGTCACGTAGATCATGGTAAAACTACTTTAACAGCGGCTATTACAGATGTATTGTCAAAAATAGGTCTCGCTGAAAAGAAAAACTATGACGATATTGATGGTGCTCCAGAAGAAAAAGAAAGAGGTATTACAATTAATACTGCACACGTTGAATATCAAACATCTACGCGTCACTATGCGCACGTTGACTGTCCAGGTCACGCGGATTATGTAAAAAACATGATCACTGGTGCTGCACAAATGGATGGTGCTATTCTGGTGGTGGCCGCTACTGATGGTCCTATGCCACAAACCCGTGAACATATCCTGCTTGCCCGTCAGGTAGGTGTACCTAAAATGGTGGTGTTCATGAATAAAGTTGATTTGGTGGACGATCCGGAATTGTTAGAACTGGTAGAAATTGAAATCAGAGATTTGTTAAGCTCATATGGCTTTGACGGAGATAATACACCAATTATTCAAGGTTCAGCTACCGGCGCTTTAGCTGGCGAAGCAAAATGGACTGAAAAAGTAACTGAACTGATGCAAGCAGTGGATGATTATATTCCTTTGCCTCCGCGTCCGGTTGATATGGACTTCCTGATGTCTGTAGAGGATGTATTCTCTATCACAGGTCGTGGTACAGTAGCTACAGGTCGTATCGAAAGAGGTGTGATCAAAGTAGGTGAAGAGGTTGAAATCGTTGGTTTTAACGATGCTCCTTTGAAATCTGTATGTACAGGTGTGGAAATGTTCCGCAAATTGCTTGACCGAGGTGAAGCTGGTGATAACGCAGGTCTGTTGTTACGTGGTATCGAGAAAAAAGATATCCGTCGTGGAATGGTTATCTGCAAACCAAAATCGATCACTCCGCATACTGAATTTAAATGTGAAGTGTACGTATTGAGCAAAGAAGAAGGTGGACGTCACACTCCATTCTTCCAAAAGTACCGTCCTCAGTTCTATTTCCGTACCACAGATATCACTGGTGAAGTAGAATTACCGGCAGGAACTGAAATGGTTATGCCTGGCGATAATGTAAGTCTTACAGTGAAACTGATCGGACCAATCGCAATGGAAAAAGGGTTGAAATTCTCTATCCGTGAAGGTGGCCGTACAGTAGGTGCAGGTCAGGTAACTGAAATCATCAAATAAGATAGCTTCGGCTTTTAGCGATTAGCTTATCATCTGCTTGCTAATAACTACTATCTTTGAAATATTCGCTAAAAGCTATTGGCTCACCGCTAATAGCTTTTAGCTTTCATACGGGCATGGTGCAATGGTAGCATACGGGTCTCCAAAACCTTTGATCTGAGTTCGAATCTTAGTGCCCGTGCATATTTTTAATTGAAAATTCATATATTTGAATTTTATAAACAACAAACAATGACTAAAATATTAAATTATTTCGAACAGGCGTATAACGAACTCATTCATAAAGTGACCTGGCCTACATGGACAGAGTTACAGCAAAGTACACTGATCACTCTTTTTAGTATATTATTGCTGACAGTCCTCACAACCCTGATGGACGGCACTTCTAAGATCGTGTTCGAGAATTTTTATGGCCTTTTTAAATAATATTACAATGATGGAAGATATCACTGCGCAAGAACATACCACACCGGAAATAAGCACCCCGGAAAAGGAAACCAAGTGGTTTGTACTCAGGGTGCTGAGCGGAAAGGAAAGGAAGATTAAGGAGTACCTGGATGTGGAGATCCGAAGATCAGGCTGGGGTAATGCAGTATCGCAAATTCTTTGTCCAATTGAAAAAGTATTTAAAGTAGTTGGTGGTAAAAAGGTAATGCGTGAAAAGATCTTATATCCGGGTTATATTTTGCTGGAGGCTACCACAGGCCGTCTGTCAGACGATATTCTGCAGGCAATTAAAAATGTGACCGGTGTCATTCATTTTTTAGGGACGGAAAGACCCGATGCTCTCAGAAGAAGTGAAGTGAACAAAATGTTTGGTAAAATGGACGAAATGGCGGACAACGGTGTTACCATGTCTGAACCGTTCATAATGGGCGAAACCGTGAAAATCATAGACGGTCCGTTTAACGACTTTAACGGAACGGTCGAAGAAGTGAATGACGACAAAAAGAAATTAAAAGTGATCGTGAAAATATTCGGACGCGCAACTCCTGTAGAGTTAAACTTTATGCAGGTTGAAAAAGTGTCCTGATCACCCCATTCAAAACATCGTAATCTTCAGCGTTTGCTGGAGATTTTTTTTTGCCTGTTTTGCCGGTTACTGAATATTAGAATCTGTACAATGGTATGATTATTGTTGGTATGTTGCGTACCAAACAACCAATTAATTTTTGAAAAGAAATTGATCAAACGAATCCTATGTTAGTTATTCTGTATGCTATAATGCTAAGGTCCTTATACTGCCTGTGCAGCAATGCTTCAAATTGAAATTGGATATTTTGCTACAAATTTTAATGAACCGGTGGTGTAAATTTGCTTCAATGCAGTTATATCACACAAAAATGATGGCTGAATGAAGATACTTATTGCAGATGATCATCCAATGATACATAGAGGATTGCGCTACATGCTCAGGGAAGAATATGCCAATCTGATCTGCGACTCTGTTTATGACGGGGATGAAGTGCTGGATAAATTAAAAGCAGAAAAGTATGATATCGTGATCCTGGATATAAATATGCCGAATGCCGAAAATCTTATTTTTACTGAGTATCTGCTTAAGAAATACCCCGAAATAAAAATCATTATCTACTCGCTCAATCCTGAAAGGGTGTATGCGCTGCGGTACTTAAAAATGGGTGTTTTTGCTTATGTTGAGAAAAATGCATCGGATAAAGAATTTATGACAGCAATCGAAAAGGTACATCATTCACATAAATATTTCAGTCAGCCGGTGCTCGACCTGATAACCAGTACTAAATTACTGACTGCAAAGAATCCATTTGATATTTTATCAAACAGGGAAATGGATGTCGCAGTTCATCTGGCAAAGGGACTGGAATACAGTACCATCGGCGAAATCCTCAATATCAGTCCAAGTACTGTCTCTACTTACAAAAGCAGGATTTTTGAAAAGATCGGGGTATCAAAGTATGTTGAATTTATTGACCTGGTCAATAAATACCTTAACCATATGTAGTGGAGTGAAGAACACCGGAATATGCGCTCTTCATTTTGCAGTTGCAATATTGTGGAAGACCGTTTGATAGAATGGAATTGTTTATTAAAAGAAACGCAGCATGCTGAAAAAAATAAACAGACTACTCGATAAGTTTTGCCGGACAGGTTTTGAACGGGAAAGTGATATCATTAAGCAAAAGCTGATTTATATCTGTAATGCCTACTGTTTGCTGGTGTTTATTACCTGCATCGCTATGGCCAGCCTAATGATGTTGTTTTCCGGCGATCTGCTATGGCCGGCTGTCGTTTATTCAATAGGGCTGCTTTTTCTGATTTTTATTCTATTGAACAAATACGGACATCATTTTGTATCGCGCATTGAATATCGAACGCCAACTGCTGCTAAAAACACTGAAAGGACAAAAGTATCTCCATTACAACGATCATGTCTATAAGTATGGATATGGGCCAAAATTTATCGATGTGCATTTAATATTTGAAAATAAAATTGTCGTTGAAAGTGAAGCCGTCAATGCACAGCCGAAGCGGCTTTATAAATATTCAAAAGAAGGTAAATTGGTTTCAATTTACAACAATATTTTTGAAGCATCGGTGGCTAATAAGCTGGATGTAAATCTGCTGCAGACTGCTGTGCAGAAAATCAGCGTGCTCAAGGATGCCATCTGGATCCACGAATAGCAGTTTGAGTTTTTAGTTTATGTTTTGCTAGAGTGATCATACAAAAATGCTGATATCAGGAAAAGGACTTTTACTCATATCAGCATTTTTTTTGCAGTTAATACAACAACATATTACATGAAGGCGCAGAGCGTACCGGCGATCAATGCAAAGCAAACCATCCAGTATCCCACCGTGATGGCAAAGTATTTAAAGCTTCTTCCTTCAAACAGCGTGGAAACACCAACAATAGGTGCGGCTACCATAATAGAGCCGATGACACCATGTAACACGCCATGTTTAAAGCTACGGAAGCGAGTTCCATACATTTCAAAAAAATGTTTCAGATATTCTTTTGATTCTGCTGTTTCATCGCCCTGAAAGATCGATCCAACAGACATCTGATGAATAGACATACCTGCACAGGCCATGGAGATCAACAGGCCCAGCACATATGTCAGTCCAAAGACCAGGATCATATTGATATTTTTTCCCTTTTCTTCAGTCATGCCGGTTGCCTGCATCCAGGCGCTGCCAAATACTGATCTGTTATACCATATCATGCCTACAAACAGGGGTATCAGTGCAGTCAGAAAAATGAGATAAAATTTTGGTTCCATGATTTTGTTTTTTTTAGTGAACTACCAAGATAAATATTTTATTTCAGCACACAAATATTTAGGTGGAAATTATTTTAAATTATCATCAGGGTTGGCTTATCAATTGCAAAAATTCAGCCTCACTCAGAATGTGAACGCTACCCAGTTTCTTAGCTTTATCCAGTTTGCTGCCTGCATCTTCACCAAC
>JADYYU010000309.1 GCA_020853515.1 Chitinophagaceae bacterium
AAAAATCATCTTCAAAAATAAATACTTGTACTTTCTATGCGAAATAAATACATTCAACCAATGTGCTTTCAAACAAAAAATATCAAACCGTACAGCGACATAGAAAACTTCAGCAGTAACTTCTATGTGCCTATGTGGTTAAACCAAAAATCTTCTTCAAAAATAAATACTTGCACTTTCTATTCGAAATAAATACATTCAACCAATATGCTTTCAAACAGAAAATAACAAACCGTACAGTGACACCGATATCCTCAGCAGCAACTTCTATGTGCCTATGTGGTTTAATTATAATACCTTCTTTATGAAACAATGCATACCTGCTCTTTCTAAATAATCAAACTGAGCAATATGCCTTCAAACAGAAAATTACAACCCGTAAATTGAGATATAAAACCTCAGCAGTAACTTCTATGTGCCTATGTGGTTTAATTAAATATCTTTTTTATGAAACGCTGCATACCCTCTCTTTCCAAATAATCAAACTGAACAAGCATGAATTCAAGCTGTAAAACATAACCGATATAGTAACATTGGAACACCATTAAACAGCATTAATTTAAATAAGCCCATAATTTTTACTATTTAACATTTAATCGCGGACAAATATCTATACTATTTTCAGTTATAGTGATTTCAGTTGTTGAAAATGTAAAAATAAATCCCTGTCATGATCGCCGCTTCGTACCTATAATTTCTGTTAACTGAACAGATTCTATGCCCAACTATTCTATCGCGCAGGCAGTTGATTAAAAAACTCATTCACGTAAGTTCTCTGGCCTTGTTTAAAAATGTTTAAGCAATTAAAATTGATCAGTATTCCTTTAGGTGCTTTTAATAGTTTCATGTACGTGAGTAGCTTCGCTTCAAACAATGTATTTATTTCCTGTACCGCCTTCAATTCTACCAGCAAACAATTTTCGACGAATAAGTCGCAGCGAAAATCAATCTGCAGTTCTTGTTCTTTGTAAATAACCGGAATACGCAACTGTGATACAAATTGTATACCCCGATGTGATAACTCCTCCTTCATACATTGGTGATACACACTTTCTAACAAGCCACTCCCCATAATTTTATGTACTTCTATTGCTGATCCTATTATCTGATAGGTTAAATCGTCTAAATATTTTTGTGATAACATCATAATTTTTTTATGTTTATATTTAGTAAAATGAATTCCTTCAGGCCGCTTCCATTAATCAATGTAGTTGATCTCGGCCTCACTTAATAACGGCAAACTATGCAAGCGCATCAACACTTGCGCTATCGTTACAATGTCTTTATTGCAGTAAGTTACTATACGCTGCAGATCATTTTGCTGCCAGTAAACCTCCGCCACATCACCACCATCAATATCGTCTTTCGGGCTTTCAATACCCAGCACGTTCGATAACAAATCGATGGAAGTAAAATTTTTATACTCTCCAAATTTCCAGAACTGCAATGTATCCAGCATGGGATTTTCCCATGGCTTTTTACTTTGCAAATCAACCAGTACCGTAGGCAAAGCAATTTGATTAATGAAACTCCTCCTGCAGATATACGGTATATCAAACTCCCGGATATTATGTCCACAAAACTGTTTATCCGGATTTTTAAAAAACTTATTGCAGACTTGCCCAAATAACTGAAGCAGCTCTTTTTCTTCATGGCTGAAAAGCGATTTCAGGTTCAGTGTGTACGACTGCCCTTGATTATCCTGCTCAGGTTGCTTTACAAAATAGCCCAGGCCAATACAGACTATTTTACCAAAGTCTGCGTATATGCCGGCTCGGTTTGCAAATGTGCCTGCTGTATCAGGATTTTCTTTTTCAATCACTTGAGATTTTTTGTCCCAAAGCCTTTGTAAATTATCAGTAAGATCGGTGTAGTTTTTACAAAAGGGCACAGTTTCAATATCTATTAATAATAGATTTTCAGGTTTTATCATTGTAGTAGGTATTTAAGAATGCTAATATAATAACAAAATATTACATGCGGTAATCAGCATTTTTTATTTCAAGCCGTACCTTTGTAATAATCATAATTAATAATCAGCATGGAAAATACAACGCACGAACCCCGCAAAGGCATTAGTCTTCATTGGATATATTTAGGTATTATTGGCCTGTTACTGGCTGCCGGCATCTATTTGTTTGTCAACAAAAACAAAGAAGAAGATAAAAACGAATTGCTTACCGAACAGGTCGAAACCATTTCGACCGATAAGGAGAGTATTGAAACAGACTACAATGCAGCCCTCGCAAGGCTGGACGAGATGAAAAATGAGAGTGTGCAGATGGATAGTTTACTGAATACAAAAAGCAGCGAAGTAGAAGAACTGAAAAGTAAAATCAATGCCATTGTAAAAAACAAAAATGCTACAGATGCAGAACTAAAAGAAGCAGGCAAAATGATCCGGGAACTGAATTCAAAAATGACCGCTTATCAACAGCAAATTCTGGCGCTTAAAAACGAAAACATTCAACTAACCGAAGACAAAAAGCAACTGACGGTAGAAAAAGAAGAAGTTACTGCTCAAAAGGAAAACCTGCAGACAGAAAAGGCGGTGCTTGAAAAGACGGTTGAACTGGGTTCGGTATTACATGCTTCAGGCTTTAAACTGGAAATGATCAATGCTAAAAAAAATCTGGTTGGTCAGGAAAAAGAAGTAACAACAGCTAAGGCTAAAAAAGCAGACCTTATGCGGGTTTCCTTCGACTTAGATGACAACCGCATTAGTGAAAGCGGTGAAAAAATATTATATATCGTTATTAAAATGCCGAACGGAAAAGTAGCCACTTCTAATGGTAACGTATTTAAACTGACCGAAGGCAACGAAATGGATTATACAACTACCAAAATTATTCCTTATCGCAAAGGCGAAAAAGTACAGGGCATTACCACCGAATGGCGGCCCAATACTAATTTTGAACCCGGCAATTATATTGTGGAGGTTTATCATCAGGGATATAAAATTGGAGCACAAAAAGTTACTTTGAAATAATAACAACTATGCAAATAATTTCTATAGGCTGCGACCACGCAGGCGTTGCGCACCGTGAGGCCATTTATCAGCATTTCACGGCAAAAGGATATCAGGTAAAAGACTACGGTACTGATACCTCTGACAGTGTCGATTATCCGGATTATGCCCATCTGGTAGCCACTGACGTTGAATCAGGGGTGGCTCGCTTTGGCGTGCTTATTTGTGGCAGTGCAAATGGCGTTTGTATGACAGCCAATAAACATCAGGGCGTAAGAGCCGCTTTATGCTGGAAAGATGAAATTGCTGCACTTGCCCGTCAGCATAATGATGCCAATATTATTTGTTTGCCCGCCCGGTATATTACCCTGGCCGAGGCTGTTTTATTTGCTGAAACCTTTATTCAAACTGCGTTTGAAGGGGGCAGGCATCAAAACAGGGTTAACAAAATCGGCTGCTGATTATAAATTGTATTGAAGGCCGAACGAATAGAAAAATTCTGCAAAGCCAAAATGTTGTTTGGCCCTGTCCTTATAGGCTATGCCGCGGGTCAGTATGTCAGGCATATTGATATTACCTGCTTTGTAATCAAGACGCAGAAAACAGTATTTCAGAAAACCCGCCCGTAAACCGCCGTTGAAACCGAGCCCATAGCCCGCCAAATGAAACTTATCGTTACGGTCGTAATGCATCAGTTTTACATCTGAGCGTGGTATCAGCACTCCGGCATGCACACCCAGCAAGGCCTTCAAATACGTTTGCCGCCTTTTGCCCTCAAGCAATTGTTTTTCCTTATTAATGGTTGCATGCACATAATTTAATCCGTCAGTATGTTCAAAGTGCAAAAAGTCAGGTGTGATCACTATGGGTTGATTGTGGTAATCACCCTGAAATTCATCCGGAATATGGGTGTATCCGTCCAGGGTGGCTATCGAGTAAGTCTGCACTACATACTTCATATGATCCTGACCAATGGTAACAGAAATATCGCGCGGCAGCAGCACACCTAAACTAAAGTTATACTGCGGTATGGTCAGATTGGTAACATTGAGATAATTTTTTGCACTGAGCGGCGACTGTCTGTCCTTTGCAATTGTTTGCTTTAAGGTAAAATCATACTCCTGCCCTTTAAAATGTATCGCCGATCGGGTAAAAAATGCACGGTTATACCCCCAGGATGTGAAAATTGAATAGGATTTCTTTTTGGCCTGCTTTTTCTGCTGAGCAAATAATATATTGGGTATCAGGAGCAACAGCAGTGCCGTAATGGTGCGCATGAACTAATTTTTAGAAGACAAATGTAAATGAATCCGTTGGATTATGACCGTCGTGATCGAATGCTGAGTCGCTTGACAAGGGTAAACCTCTGTAATAAGTAACCGTACCTATCGTGTTATGCCGGACTCAAATCGGATTCTGATCTATATCCGGCCCCCCTTTATGCTTTACACTCAACTGGATCATTTAGTAGATTTTTTCTTTCATTGATATCCTATCTTGCTAAAAATTCCGAACGAAAAATTAAAAAAGCAGAACAAATCGGAATGATCTGCTCTGCGTTCATAGTCCGCGATGCGCCTTCTTACTTTGTTCTGTCCGTTTTCTTATCCACTTCCTGCTGACACATTTCCGCATGTTCGAGATGTGTGCGCAGTGCAGGCAGGGTAGCTGTGGCCCAGGCTTTTATATCTGCATCGGTACATTCCTTTTCTGCCTTTTCAAATCGTGCAATGGCGTCTTTATGCCCCTTCACCATCATATCTGCATATTCCCTATCAAAATCTTTTCCCGATTTTTCATTCAATTTCTGATAAGCTTCCTTTTCCTTATCTGTTTGCGTGGCGGGAAGTGTAATTGATTTACGTTGCGCCAGAGCAGTCATATCAGCCAGGGCTTTACTATGTTCGTCCTGCATCATCTTACCCAGCTTTTTTACATCTGACAACTGGCCCTTTTGCTGGGCAATCTCACCCAAACTCACTTCTTCTCTGTTAATTGCGGCCGCAACTACCAGAAAATTAGCATCGGTTTCATTCTTTTTATCTTCAAAGTTGGCATCGTTCTGATCTTTTGCAACTTCTTTGCTGTCGGTATTTTCAGCATCATTGCATGATGAAATACCTACCGCCAGGCCGCTAAAAAGTCCAATACAAAGAAGGGCTGATATTAATTTTTTATTGCTTTTCATGTTGTTTAGTTTTTATTGATTAGATGTTATTTACAAAAGCAAAGGTCAGTCCGTTCGCATAAAAAATCTTACATGATTTAGGATGAATATATCATCATTTTCACCTCCGCTAAGCTTCGCAACCCTCATTTAATCTGCATTATTCAGCAAGCTCAAGATACCCGGCCAACGTGATGAGAACCGGTAAATTCTTTTTATTTGATGGACTGATCACGATCGGTTTGTTGGTTTCATGATCCCATACACCAACTACCATCAAAATAGGATTGGCTGGCGCCACATACTTTTTAAAGTGGCCCAACTGCAATGTATTATAAGGCAAACCGCTCAGGGTGATATGATAATCAAGCACTGAATCTATGAGTGAAAGATCTACCTTACGATCGTCTTGTTCAGTGATCTTCAAAAAGGTAGTCTGCCACGATACGTAATTTGACAATTCAAGATACCATTTCAGGTGAAGTACCTTTTCAAAGATAAAAATAACGACCCCTTCTTCGTCTGTTTGCTTATGAAACTGCACGCTCACCGCCTCCGAAAAGGCCGATAGCACAGTCTCTTCAAGCGAAAAATCAAATATTGCTAACCTATCCACAAAAACAAAGTTATTGACACTGCATCGATTTCATAACTATTGTGGGAATGATGTAAAGATTAAAAGACAGCCTGTAAAATATAAGATCACTGAATTCTTCACAAACATTTCTGAATCATGTCCTTTAAATTCACAGATACTTACTGTAGATTTGTCCACTACTTTTTAGCTTAGCAAAATGAAAAAAAACATCGCACTGGTTGCCGGCGGATATTCGGGCGAATATGATATTTCTATCAAAACAGCCATCACCATCGAAAACAATATTGACAAAGCACAATACAATGTTTACAAAATCATTCTTGATAAGTTTCATTGGAAACACACTACCGCAGCGGGACAGATCATTGAGACCGACCGTACCGATTTTTCACTGACCATTGATGGCCAAAAAATAATTTTCGACAGTGTTTTTATTGCTGTGCATGGTACTCCGGGCGAAGATGGTAAATTTCAGGGCTACCTCGAAATGCTGGGCATTCCTTTTACTTCCTGCGGAGCCATTGTTGCAGGCTTAACTTTTAATAAAGTATTTTGCAATAGTGTGGTGGCACAAAGTGGCCTTGTACATGTATCAAAATCCGTTCATTTGTTCAAAGACCGGACTTTGAGTACAGACGAAATTTTGAAGCAGGTAGCCCTGCCTGTGTTTGTAAAACCACCGGAAGGTGGTTCGAGCCTGGCTACCACCAAAGTAAAAACAGTAGCGGAACTTCAACCTGCCATTGATGCCGTGTATGCGATCGAGTCGCAGGCCATGGCTGAAGAATTTGTAAAAGGAAGGGAATTCAGTATTGGGGTTTACAGGGCGGGCGGTGTGCTGACTGCTTTGCCGGTCACCGAAATTATCAGCAGCAAAGAATTTTTTGATTATGAAGCCAAGTACACACCCGGCATTACCAACGAAGTAACCCCCGCTCAGCTACCTGCACAAGAGGCCGCATTAATAGCGGACACCGCACGTAAAATTTATGATTTGCTCAACTGCAAAGGAATTTGCCGCGTTGATTTTATATTGGAAGAAAATACCGGCAAATTGTTCTTTCTGGAAATTAACACCATTCCGGGACAAAGTGAAAACAGCATAGTACCCCAGCAGGTAAGGGCATCAGGCAAAACACTCATCGACTTTTACGGTCAACTGATTGAGGAGTCGCTGAGATAAGGATGGGTTAAATTTTTTGTAAATACCCTTTTTTAAGAGCTTAAAAACCTTATTTTTACCCTCTGTAATTTTATAAAGTGCTAAAACGCTCATTTCTGTTTAATGTCTTTCTGGTGATCTGTCTGATGGCAGGTTTATTATTTATTTTTTTTAGCTCCCTCGATTGGTTGACAAACCATGGTAAACAAACTACGGTGCCTTCGCTGGTAGGTAAAAAAATGAAAGATGCCGTTAAAATACTTGAAAAGCAGGGATTCAAAGTGCAAATTGACTCGCAGTTTAAGTCTTATAAAACCCCGCTCGAAGTTCTGTTTCAGGAACCTGAAACCGGCGCTATGGTAAAAGTGGGTAGAACTATCTTTTTGACCGTAAACAGAAAAACGCCACCCAGTATCAAAATGCCTGCGTTGGTTAACATCTCTTTTCGAAATGCAATGCTGGTGATGCAAAGTAATCGACTGGTAATGGGCGATACTATTTACAGACCTGATGTGGCAGCAGGCTCTATTCTGGAACAATGGTATAATGGCAAACCAATAGCTGCCGGAGCATTGGTGCCTTTCGGCAGTAAAATAACACTGGTAGTGGGCGAGGGACTGTATGGCGAAGTGGATGTACCGAACCTG
>JADYYU010000310.1 GCA_020853515.1 Chitinophagaceae bacterium
ATCTGGATGACGTAAGTACCTCATATCCTGATCTGAACAAAATGGCACTGAACAATCCAACTGCTGCAGATCTTTCTTTCAGAGGCGACGAAATTCCTGAAAATCCACAAACATTCCCTGGTAAAGGAAGTCAAAGAGGTTTATCTTCTAACATGGACTGGTACCTGATCAACAATGTTTCTGTGACTTACAAAATTTTCGGCGGTAGAAGATATTAATTCTTTTCATCATAATAGTTTAAAATCGTCAGTTTTGCTGACGATTTTTTTTTGCGACGATTTTTTTGTATCCATTGAGCGAATCTGACTGAATAGATTTGCCGCGAAGCACGCTGCAAATTACCGTATAAGAGTAACAATGAATACCTGTGAACGGGCTCAAATATCAGTATAGAGGATGGATTTGGCTGGTACGAGATGATTAAAAAGGCCTGAAATTACTTCAAACCCAGGTTGCAGATGCCCCTTTAAAATGGGAATAAATCACCATACTATCATAGCACAAGCTTCGTCTTCGTTTGACTGGAAATAATAAGCCGCGGAAAAAGCACGATGCATCCGTGCTGGCTGTACGATTGTTTTTATGAAGATGATTGTGCAGTCACGGCAACAGTTAGGCTTTGAGCTATACAGCCTGCAGGTTAACTCAACACTGATTAAATTCAAAAATAAGCAACTGCTTTTTATTCTACATTGAATTAGTTCGCTGCCATACCGACAAGCAATTCTTTAACCCTTACCCACTCGCCATTTTTCTTCATTTCTATGTAGTATCTGCCTTTTGGCTGTTGTCCCCGATAGAAAAATGAATATTTTGCGGTCCCGGTCCGTTTTTCGGTTTCGTCAGCAAAAAGGGTAATGATGGGATGATGCGCTGAATCTGTGATATAAATGCCGATTGTAGTTACCCGGTCAATATAAATACTGAGTGAGGAATCTACCTCAATCGGATAATAAATAATTCTGGGAGTTTCAATATATCGTTTGCGTGCCGGCATAGGAACTCCTTTGGTTGTGCTGACGTATGCAACCAACACATTTTCAACTGTTGTATCACCATCAGTGTCGTAAATATAATTGATCGGATTATTATCAGTAAAACACCAGATAGCCTGCTGTGCGGTGTTTAAAAAGCACTTGTATTTTTCAAAAATAGCTGTCAGATTTGTGTATTGCGCGTCGTTTCTCCTGATCAGCAAAAAGGTATCTGTTTCTGAAGGCGAACTGTTGGTTTTTTCAGTGCAAAGTGCATTTAAGGCCACTGATTTTGTTTGATTGCCTGCAATGCTAACGAGCATATTTTCTGTAACCATCAGATCCTGGGCTGCTTTATGCTGATTTTGAAAATGGTAGGCAGATTCTATTTTAATATCGAGTTTTGCACCTGTTTGATTCTTAATATTCAGTTTCAGGCATTTTCCAGTATGAGAACCGCCCTGAGGGTTTGCTGCCGGACTGTTACCTGTGGCTGTGATCAATACTTTTTTTTGATTGACGGCATCGAGTAACGAAATTGCGGCAGCGTGCGTGGTACAGGCATAAGAAAGGGTACACAGCACTAAAAAAAGTTTAATTTTCATGCTTCATATTTATCCATGTAAACGTTCATTCCTGCTCATTTATTGCACTAAAAAAACTCCTTAACTAAAAAAGACCGTTCACTTCGGCTTCAATCAGATTGATGACTTTAGCGAGATCTTCTTTGTTGTCGTCATAATTGATCTTGTCGATATCTATCACCAGCAAATTACCATCTTCATATTTATCGAGCCAGTTATTGTAGTATTCATTTAAACGTTTCAGATAATCGAGTCTGATATTTTCTTCATATTCCCGACCGCGTTTTTGTATTTGTCCAACCAAGGTAGGCACACTGGCCTTCAGGTAAATCAGCAGGTCGGGTGGATTGACCATGCCCTTAAGTGTTTCGAAAAAATTTTTGTAATTATCGAAATCGCGTTTTGTCATCAATCCCATTTCATGCAGGTTGGGGGCAAATATATAAGCATCTTCGTAGATGGTTCGATCCTGTATCACTACCTGATTACCCTTTTGAATTTCTACAATTTGCTTCAAACGGCTGTTCAGAAAATAGATCTGGAGATTGAAACTCCACCGATGCATGTCATTATAAAAATCATTGAGGTAGGGGTTGTTTTCCACATCTTCGAAATGAGGAGCCCAATTAAAATGTTTCGCCAGAATTTTTGTAAGGGTGGTTTTACCGGCACCAATGTTACCGGCAATCGCTATGTGTTTAATTTGTTTTTTTCTGGCCATAAGAGCTGGTTTGGATGTGTAATTTTTAATGTTGAAGGAACGCGAAAGTAGAGTTTTCGTTTAAATATTTTTGATCATTAACAATAATAGTGAATGCCCATATTCTTTCTGGCCTCTGCTAAGGTGCTGGAGGCACTGGCTCTGGCTTTTTCTTTGCCATCTTTCATTATTTTTTGCAGCAGGGCAGTATCGTTTTTAAGGGCATGAGTCTTTTCCCTGATTGGCGCTACAAAGCGCACCATATCATCGGCCAGTTGAATTTTCAGATCGCCATATCGGATATTACATTCATTATAATCTTGTTTGAATTTTTCAACTGTGTCAGCAGCACTCACCAGTTCCATCAGTAAAAATAAGTTTTGTATATAATCAGGCATTTCGCTGTTCGGCTCAGCCGGTCCCTGATCAGATTTTGCTTTTTTAATTTTTCGCAAAATGATGTCATCGCTGTCGCTTAAATAAATGGTGGCATTTTCATTGACACTTTTGCTCATTTTTCCGCTACCGTCCAGACTGGGTATTTTTACCAATTGGGTTCCAAAATTGAAAGCAAGAGGTTCAGGGAAAGTTTCTCCATAACGATGGTTAAAACGCTGGGCAAAATTACGGGCCATTTCCAGATGCTGTTCCTGGTCTTTACCTACTGGCACATACTGGCCTTTGTGAATCAAAATATCAGCACTCATCAGCGTAGGGTAGGTGAGTAATCCGGCATTGACATTGTCGGGTTGACTACGGGCTTTTTCTTTAAAGGAGGCGGTTTTTTCAAGCTCACCTTTATACGCCATCATATTCAGCATCAGATATAGCTCAGGTATTTCCGGTATATCGCTTTGTACATATAATGTTACTTTTTCAGGATCCAGGCCACAGGCAATATTTTCGGCCAGTACTTTGTACACATTGTTTTTTAATGCTGCCGGGTCAGGATGGGTTGTGAGCGAATGATAATCGGCTACGAAAAAAAAACACGGATATTCATGTTGCATTTTGACATAATTTTTCATGGCACCGAAGTAATTGCCCAGATGCAAATCGCCGGTGGAACGGATACCACTCACCACAATTTCCTTATTCATTTGTTTGTAATTTTAAATGTCAATTGAACTGCGAAAGTATTGATTTTAACGCAGAATGGCAAAGAACGCTGATTTGAAGTTCACTTTTTCTTTCGCAAATTTAGCGCCAGTAAAGTGATTCCAAAAAAGAAGAGTCCGGCTGCAATCGCGAGCACTGTGCCGCCAACGAAAAATTCCTTGCCTGTATTGAGGACTTCGTCCAGTTTTAAATTTCTGAAGTCGATCCGCCAGTTCGGGTTCCGGTAAAGCAGTTTTCCGGTGGCCAGACTTGCGGCCCAGATCACCGGCGGAAAAATACTGATATTGGCTGCTACGATAAACAAAGTTTTGTTCATTTTCATCAGAATCGATAAAGGAATGCCGACCAGCAACTGAAATCCCCAGATAGGCACAATACCCATAAAGATACCAAATCCTACCGACGAAGCTCGCTTCAGCCTGCTCTCGTCCGGATTGAACAGAAGCTCTTTTAATCCGTTCTTAATTCCTTTTTCGCGCAAGGGCCGCAGAATCAGGTCTCTGGGTTTGATATACAAAAATGCGATCAGTACCAGAAATGTATTGAGTACACTGATGCGGAAGAAATCTTTGAAGGGCCGGAAATGCGTTACCCGCTCTTCTCTTGCCGGATAAAAAACTTTAATGGGAACGGCAATCACCGGTATACTTTTCCATGAACTGCGCACGATGATCTCAATTTCAAATTCATATTTACGTGTAAAGAAGACCGCCTTCTTATACCTGTAAATCGGATACAGTCTGAAGCCGCTCTGGGTATCGGGCATTTCTTTACCTGTTTCTATCTTAAACCAAAAATTTGAGAAACGTCTGCCGAAGGTGCTTTTGCCGGGTACATTTTCATGACTCAGGTCGCGGGAGCCTATCATCAGGGCACCCTCATTTTTTTCTAATGCCGTCAAAAATTGCAGGCAGTCGTCAGGATAATGTTGTCCGTCGGTATCAATTGTAATGGCATAGTTGTATCCCTGAGCGATCGCATATTTAAAACCCTGCCGCAACGCGTATCCTTTTCCTTTGTTTTTTGGATAAGTGACAATTTGTACGTTTTCATTTTTGATCAGTTCCGATGTAGCGTCTGTACTGCCGTCATTGATCACGATCACATGGGAGGTTTGCAGCAGTGAATCACGGATCACGCTCACAATAGTTTGTTGATTATTGTAAGTCGGCAGCAGGATGCAGGCTTTGTACTGACTAAACAGGTGCTCTAATGCCGGCGGCTGATATGAAGTGGGTAATTTCAAAAGTTTATTTTTCGGTAAAAACGCCCTTAAATTTAAGGAATGTTATGTCGGCGTGTTTGAGTGTTGCGTTCACCAGCCAATTGTTTTGTTCATTTATTTTATAATCTATTTCAAACAATGCGCGGGTTTGGCGATCGGGCGTAAAAATAGTCAGAAACTTGATCATAACACTTTCTGACATCATCAGTTTTTTTGCCAGGGCAACCTGCATCACCTCTTTCAGCATTTCAAGCACACAAACGCCCGGCACGACAGGCTGCTGCGGAAAATGTCCTTTTAAAATTTCGTGGTCTGCATTGATGTGAATGCCGGCCGTAATGTGTTGCTCCTGCTGCGACAGATCTTCCAGATAAAAAAAGTTATTCAGTAACATGCAATTGTTTAAGTGAAATAGTGAAATGAACGGTATGGTGTTGCACAAAAATACTATCGGGGGCTGAATTATTTTGCTGATAAAACTGCAGGATGGAGATTACTTTCTTATTTTTCCCAAAATTCTCAATCACCGGATACTGTTCACTTTTTCTGTTGTAAGTGTATTGTACGCTCCCTTTTCTTTTTAGTTTTAAAGTAAATGTCGTTTGCTGATTACCTGTGCCGGCCTGTGATTGAAGATGCTGCACGGCAGTGATCTCTTTATAAATTCCGCGCATCAGTATCATACCCAGATCTTTCGCTAGTGACCGCTTAACAGCTTTTTTGTCCATGCTGTTCATGATTGCATTATAGGTGTAATGCTGCGCAAAAAACGAGATGTCAAAAAAAGTCACCCCCATTTCGTTTACAAACACAGTTCTTATACTACTGTCTTCCTGTGTTTTAAATACCAGAATGCCACTGAGGTGTTTTCCGATTACATCGATGGAAGCCCTATACTGAACCGATTTAAATACAGTGCCAGCTTCATGGTGAATTTTGGCAGATAATTTTGGCGGACTGCAGAACAGTGCAAAAAGCAGCAGCAGTTTACTGAAGGGTGAACAAGGCATCGGGCATATTTTTGTTCATGACAGAATTTGAAAAGCTCATTAAACTGTTATCGCCACCGTTTTCGATCATATTGAGGCGTAATACATGAAAATCTTTTTTATCAAGAAACACTTCTATATTGGCAAACATTTTTTTCATTACCGCAGTCATTGGTTTCATCTTCAGCAAATATTCTTTTGGATTTTCAAAAGCTTCCACACTAAATTCTTTATTACCATACACACTGCCACGCATACAATCGAGCATGATATTGTTTACCGACTGCATGATTTTATTACTTTTGGTATTGTAGTTGCTGGTTTTTTGTCCGTCTCTGATGGTCATATTATTATTGTTGAGTATCATCAGGTAAGTATAGGGTGAAGTGTATTCAATGCGGACCTTATTCCCTTTTTTATAATAAAATTTCCCTTTCGAATTGATTTTATCTTTTAGCATAGCCAGGTTTTTGACCTGACTGAAATTACTTTCAATGCTTTCAATTTTTTGCGAGGCCGCTGCAAAAGCCGATTTAAATGCTGTAATATCTTTGACTGCCGTGAAGCCCCCATTTTGGGCAAAAATATTGAAGCTAAGCAGCATAAAAAATAGAAAATGTAAATTAAACTTCATGTGGAGTTTTTAAGGTTACAAATGTATAACCTTCACGCAGACAATAGTCTATATAATCTGTTAATACATCCACAGTGATGTCGCAGCGTTCGTGCAGCAGTACAAGTGCATTGGGCTTGGTTTTATGTTTAAGTTTTTGTAACAGTTCCTCCGTTGATTTTGCTACGGTATCGAGCGAGCGCAAATTCCATCCCATACTGATCATCTGGGTGTTGCGGATGGCGCGGGCCAGATTGGGATTCGTAACCCCGTAGGGGGGTCTGAAAATGACCGGCGTAACCCCGCTTACTTCTTTGATGCGATCGTTTGTCCTCACCAATTCCCCTTCCATCGCCGATGTACTTTTCAGATCAAAATTCCAGCTATGCGTGTAACTGTGATTGCCGATACCGTGACCTTCGTTTTGCATCCGCTGAAGAACCGCTTCGTTGCCCTCGATATTTTTACCGATAATAAAAAAATGAGCCTTGATATTAAATTGCTTCAAAATATCGAGTGCCCGCACAGTGTTAACCGCATGAATGCCATCATCGAAGGTGAGACAGATATTTTTAGCATTTGCATCGAGTGGCATGAATGCGGAAAATTCTTCCACTGAGTTGACGGAATGAATATAAAAATTCATCCTGATAAAAATGGCACCTAAAACCAGCAGTAAATTGTATATTACAAGTGGCATGAAGAACCACCACATCGGTATCTGTTTTTGCGAGATCAGGGTTGCCAAACCAATAAATGACAACACGAAAAAGATCCTTAATATTTTATAGTTCATAGGGATCTTAAAAGGATGAATGAATGGTACTGATTTTTATAATGATTATAGATCAGCACATTCCGTGGTTCGTAATCATTGGTTTTTTCGTGCATGATCAGCGGCTTGGGTGCATGCTTATGCAAAATTAAATTGGCTGCAAGTGCCATCGCAAATGCACCGGAGGTTGGAAATTCTCCGCTCCACTTTTTAAAATCAATCAGCCGGGCATTCGATAAGATTTGTATATTTTTCAAAATAGTTTCATCATATCGTACATCACCATTGCTGCCAACCAGACAAGTGTCTATCTCTTCAGCAGTCAGATTATTTTGTGCTAAAAATTGATCCAATGAATCTGCTGCCTCATCGCGATAGCACATTTTAAGATCCGCAAGCTCGGCGTAAGTTCGGTCGGTTTTATGTGTATTCAATACAAACAGATTTGCTCCTTCGCCGGCCATGCAGCCTGCTGAAGGAGTGGCATAGTGTTCCTGTTCTTTTTTGTAGGTTCCAAAACGACTGATGATCTCAAAGGAGTGTTGGGTTATTTCATCAATGCCACCGCTTAATATATTCAACTGATCATTTTCAGTAAGCCAAAGCATGCTTTCCTGCAGCGATGATTCAAACGAATGGCCGCGCTGAACATAAGTGAAATTATGTCCATGGCAATTCAGCAGTAATGCAATTTGTCCGCTGACGGTATTATGAGTCGACTGTATAAATGCTGTGGGCGTGAGCAGCGTTTCTTCCTGTGTGATCATTTTTTGTAAAAAATTCTCTGTATCTGCCAAACAACCGTAGGCGGTGCCTGTGGTAATTATATCCGGTTTTTCAATACCAGCATCTTTCAGCGCGTTTTTAGCTGCAGCGATGCCTGATTTCACTACCTTGCTCATGCGGCGTAACAACATGGGCGGCATCATTTCTTTATAGTCTGGTTCTACAACATGTAATCTGTTTGTATCGGGCAGTATCAGCTCATAATTGACGGCTCTGGGATCAAACAGTTGTGCCGAAATGCTGCCGATTCCATTGATATACATTTTCTTTTTCATGAAGGCAATTTTGATTTACTGAATATCAGCGACGTGCAATTACCGCCAAACCCAAATGAGTTACTCATCACATGATTGATCTGCCGGTCGGTGATCAGTTGTTGATTGATACTGAATGCCAGTTCCTTCATTGGGGTAGTGATCCTCAAAGAAGGGTAGGCTACATTATTGGTTAGTGCCAGGCAGCAATATACTGCTTCTATTCCGCCACAGGCGCCTAAGGTATGACCGGTATTGGCTTTGGTGCTACCCACCAGGGGGGCTTGTTGCTGAAACAATCTGCCGATGGCCATGCCTTCACTGGAGTCGTTATTGGCGGTGCCTGTGCCATGTGCATTGATATAACTAATATCGGCGGTATGCAAACCGCTCATGTCAAGTGCCTGCTGCATGGCCATAAAATTGCCCTTACCTTCAGCAGATGAGGCCGTTTGGTGGAAGGCGTCATTCGCGTTGGCATAACCACTGACTTCGGCGACCGGTGTAAGGTTATACTTGTTTTTTATATGATCACTTACCAGTACTACATAACCCGCACCTTCGCCAAGGTTCAATCCTTTACGGTTGTCGTCAAAGGGTTTGCAAGGCTCGCTGTCCAGTATCATGAGGGTATTAAATCCATTGAGGGTAAATCTGCAAAGCGCATCTGTTCCGCCGGCAACGATCACATCTGCTTTATGATGTTTCAGCAGTCTGCTGCCTTGAATGATGGCATTGGCAGAGGAGGAGCAGGCTGTGCTAAGGGTGGAAACATAATCGTTAAACTGAAATTTTTTTGCTACAAGTTCGGTGATTGCGCCGCACTCGTGATGAACGACGTCGTGCAGGCGCCCGGCAGAGGGATCTGAAATAAAGTCGGCGTAAAATTGTTCACTTAAATCCATGCCTCCAATCGTATTACCTGATAAAAAACCAACTTTCAGTGTATCATAGGCACCTTCAGGCAATTGCATTTTAAATTGTTGTAAGGCTTCATTTACCGCAATCGCAGAAAAATAGACTGCTCGTGGAAGCTGCGTTTTCATTTCGGCGATGGTGGACAGTTCGTCATTCGTTTTGTTTATTTCGCAAACGCGCAATGTTTCCTGATGACGGGTTTTTAAATGTACAGGATATTGATCGCCACATTTTCCATTCAGCAGTGAATCGAAATTTTCATGCACATTCATACCAATAGAACTGATTGCACCAAGGCCGCAAATCCATACTTTATCATTCATGCTCATTTAAAAAAATGGTATTTAGTGAAAGTACAAATGTAAGTAAAGAAATAATTCTTTGAGTGAAAAGGACCATTTATCCGGTCTCCCTTTTGACCCAAACGCACGATAAAATGGGCAGGCAAATTAAGAAAATAACCTCACTGTAATTGATGCAGGTAAGTGGTGGGCAATTATACTATTTGGCCGTGTTGAGATAAAAAGTAATATCCTGGTCTTCTGCGCTTACTTCGAGATAACCACTGATAACCAAGGTGGCAATTTGATTATCAAATAAAATACCGGTATAATTTTGTAATTGCTTTTCGTCGGAATGTTCGCTTACAAAAAAAGTATTTTCACCTTTGAACTGTTGCCTGATGGCAATTTCACCCATCACAATATTTGGTAAAGTGTACACAAACAAGGCGGGACTTGCTACTTTTTCGATACTCTGCTGAAAATTACGGTCAGTAAGCAAAGATGAAGAAGAATTTTGTAGCACGATGGCTTTTTTATAAGGATCTGTTTCTGAAATATTTTCATCCTGAAGCAACCATTCTGCACATACAAATCCCCATTTACACATGAGATCCATTTTATAAAAACGGGGATAGGTTATATTAAGCAGTTTGAAACAGGCTGTTACAAAATCAACACCTGCTTCTTTTTTTTGCACATCGTCAAAACTAAGTATCACCTCATGATCAACTGACAATTGATGATTATGTACCCGAACTGATTTTGTAATTTCAAAAGATGTACTCACTGAATAGTTTGCTATTGCTAAAAAAACGGGATACTGCTAAGCTTCTGCTTTTTCCCTTTGGGTTTCCTTGATAAATTTAGCCAATGTTTTTACCTGTTTTTGATGATTGCGGACAAACGGATTGGTATCATCCCAAACGTAACCGGCCAATACTGAGCAAATCTGCTTACGCATATCTTCGCTTTGGTTTTTTGAAAAGAAGATCGTGTGTAGATCGCCATCGTACCAGCCCATCACAAACGTGCGAAAAACATTTACACCCTGCATACAAGGTTGCATATATTCAGTTTCCCAGTCTACGGCTTCATGTTTCAGTTTTCTGATCACCAAATGGGCTGCTTTCTGGGCTGAAACACTGGCCAGCGTTACACCACTGGAAAACATGGGGTCTAAAAATTCAGTTACATTACCTGTCAGTACAAAGCCATTGCCATAAAATTTTTCGGTGGTAGCACTCCAGCTTTTTAATTCCTTCGGATCAAAGGCCATTTCGCAATCGCCAAATCTTTCTTTGAGTTCGGGATGTGAGTCCACCAGATGTTTGATATTTTCTTCAGGGGTGCCTGTCAGGGTTGAAAAGAATTCAGGGAAACCAACAAATCCCAGCGAGGTGATGCCATTACTGAAGGGAATACACCATACCCAGGTGTTGTGATTATAAACATACACAGTTATACGGTTTGGTTCCTGTGCTACCTGATCACGGTTTTTATCTACATAATGCGTGAACAGTGTTTGGCGCGGTGGCAGGTTGCTGTCTTTTTCCAGTCCAAATAATTTTGTAATCACCCGGCCAAATCCACTTCCATCCACAATAAATTTTGCTTGAAACTGCTCTGTCGTTCCATCCTGCATCGTCACACTGGTCACCGAGCTTTCATCGTCATTGATTTTTATATCAGTTACCTCGGCATCATAATGCACCGTGATTCCCATTTTCTCACATTCGTCTGCGAGGGTCTTGTCAAAATCTGCACGTGGCACCTGCCAGGTCCAGTCGTATCCAGTGGTATGCTTTTCGTTAAAATTAAAGTCACAGATGTCGTTATTGTTCAGAACAAATTTGGCCCCAAATTTTTCCTGAAATCCCTGTGCCTTCACAGCGTCCAGAAAACCGGCCTCGTCTAAGGCTTCCATGCAACGGGGCAGCAGGCTTTCGCCGATCACAAAGCGCGGAAAATGTAGTTTTTCAACAATGGTAACATCATAACCTGCTTTTTTTATAATTGAAGCAGCAATGGTACCTGAAGGTCCTGCACCGATTACTAATACATCTGTAACTTTCATGTTATTATTAATTTGACAACAAATGTAAAATAAATAACACGACTTTTAAATAACAATGAGATAATTAGTTGCAATACGATATAGAAAGTTGATCATTAGCATGATCTCTTAAAAATTACCGGGAATTGTACAATGATTAAAATCAGGAATTATTTTAGGTTGGTTGCTACTGCGGGTTAGCCATAAATGCCCGGGCCCGCTCTAAATCTTCAGGTGTATCAATCGCAATACCGGTGTGCTCAACAGTGGCCAGATAAATGTCAAAACCAT
>JADYYU010000311.1 GCA_020853515.1 Chitinophagaceae bacterium
AATCGAAGTATGGCCGTTTAAGGATTTGGCGACTGCCTATACCTGATATTCAGGCGAGTTGATGCAATTGGTTTTCGTGCACAAACGACTCCTGGTTTGCCTGATGTCGATGGAGAGATATGGCTGTGCTATGGTAAAGCAATCTGACATATTTTACAGGGTCGCAATAGTCCGTGCAACAATAAAAAGCCAATCACTGCGTTAAGAAACTAAGAAGATATAGTATGAAGAAAATACAAAGGATGATATTTATTGCAGGGTTGTTATTAGGACCTGTAATACTACAGCACGCAAGGGCCTGCAGTGGCTATAAAATTACGATCGGCCATAAAACCCTTGTAGGCAGCAATGAAGATGCCTGGCGGTTAACACCCCATATCTGGTTTGAAAAAGCAAAAGCGAATGCCATGTTCGGCGCTGCTTTTACAGGTTCAAGATTTGATGGCACCAACGGTTATGCCCCGCAATCAGGCATGAATGAAATGGGATTAGCCTTTGAAAGACTGGCCTCCTATCATCCCCGACAGCAAGGCTTTCCAAACAGAAAAACCATTACTAACCCGACACAGTATTTAAAGGATATTCTGCATAACTGCAAATCAATCGACGAGGTGAAGGCCTATATCAGTCAGTACGATCACAGTTTTTTTATCGAAGACGTTTTTATGTACGTCGACAGATCCGGTCAGTATCTGATCGCAGAGCCGTACACCCTCACGGTGGGCCATGAGGCAAGCTATGTCATCTCAAACTTTTGTCCTTCCATTACTTCAGCAAAGCAGGCCGGCAAACTCGACAGATACCGGCACGGAGTCGCATTTTTAAAACAAGGTGCAGACACCACACTCGCTTATTGCAGGGCCTTGTCTGATACTATGCATGTATGCAGAAGTAAGATCGGTGATGGTACTTTATTGTCTTCTGTCTGGGACTTAAACCATGGTACCGTCAATTTGTATTTTTATCACAACTACGACAGCACGGTTCAATTCAATCTCAGTGAAGAATTAAAAAAAGAGGATCACCTGATCGCGATCCAAACGCTCTTTCCGCACAATAACGAATTTGAACAACTGGGCCATTTCAAAACAACCAAAAACAGCCTGCCGCTAGGTATTGGTATCCTATTGTCGGGCGGGTTTTTCTTATTCACGTCGGTCTTTTTTCTGATCCATTATTTGAGAAGAAGGCAGAGATCTCAGTTTGCTTACCTACAACTAACGCTGGTTCCGCTGGGCCTTATGTTATGTTTTTATATGTATGTGTTAAGCGGGAGTGTCAATGTCTTTTACTTTCCGGCACCCTACCACGACCCGGGCAGTCTGTTGGTCAGTCTGAGCGCTTACATTCCGTTTTTGCTGCTGCTGCTTATACTGCCTTTCGCACTGCTGAATTACAGGCTGATCAAAGGGCCGGGCTGGGGTTTGGCAGCTACAGCCTTGTTTACTTTAAATAATCTTGTGTACCTGATGCTGATCGGGCTCTTTGCCTACTGGAGATTTTTTGACATTTTTCATTAGCGGCAGGTGGTGTCATCACCGATCATAATGAACAGCGTTCATGTTGGTTTATATTTATTTGAAGCACATCGTCCTGTACTTTATTCAGCAACTTCCTGCTATTCGCCGCACACGGTGCCTGGCTACTATCAGGGCTGGCTTTCATCGTCTATCTATCTATTGAGCCAGTTTAAAGGCAAATCCTGCAAACTTGCCTGTCACCAACCTGAAAATGAATGCTGCAGAAGATACAACCTTCGTTGAGTAAACTAAAATAGCTGCACGGTTGCTCTCTTAAAAGAACTACCTTTGTCAATGTATCATCCGCTCTACCAGAGACGCTCTTTGTATTTGTCTGTCCGCGCCATCATACATTAAACCAATTACATGAAAATATTTATTGAAAATATGGTGAGCTTGCGATGCAAGATGTTGGTGAAGTCTGAACTGGAGAAGCTGGGCATAGTGTACAAAACGGTCGAATTAGGCGAAGTGCAATTGTTTGAACCTTTGTCGGCGTCTAACAAGCAATTGATTAAGGCAGCACTACATAAATCTGGTCTCGAAGTGATGGATGATCAGAAAGCCATGATGATCGAAAAGATCATCAATATCATTATTGAAATGGTGCATTACAGTGACGAACAGCCGCCAACTAATTTTTCTGTTTTTTTACAGGAGAAGATGAAAATGGATTATCACAGAATGGCTGAAGTGTTTTCGAAAACAAAAGGCATTACCATTGAGCATTTTATAATTCTGCATAAAGTTGAAAGAGTGAAAGAACTCATTACTTATGACAAATTAAATATTACTGAGATCTCATACAAAATGCACTATTCAAGTGTGGCACACCTGTCGAGGCAGTTTAAACAGTTGACTGGCTTAACACCTACTTTTTTCAAGGCACTCTCCCGGCGCGAACGTACCAATTTAGAAGATTTGTAACGCTTTCGAAAGAGGTTTTGCGTTTAATCATACAACAATCAATTCATGTTGTGCAACTTTTAAGCCGCTCAAAGAAGTCACCTTTGTAATATTATAAAATGAACTATACACAAGCATGCAGCGCATAAACATCTGAAACGATCGTTAAAGCTGAAAATACATATCGATTTAAAACAATTCATCAAAAGCGAAATAAAATGAAAAATTACACAGACCTGGAAAAAGGCAAAGCGCATATTATTATTGAAATCATTGAATATATTCCGAATGCTGTAGTCAGCAGAACCATCATAAAAAAAACAACCGGAAACATTACGGCAACATCGATGTCCATAGGCGAAGAATTAAGCGAAAAGACTTCACCCTTTGATACCTATGTGCAAATTATCGATGGTGCTGCTGATGTGAAAATTGATGATAAATCAATCCGCTTAAAATTAGGCGAAGGCGTTATAATTCCTGCGCACGCCAAGCATAGCTTTAGGGCCAACGAACAGTTTAAAATGATATCTACGGTTATCAAAAGCGGCTATGAAGATTAGTGCGATCTGAGTATGACTCCTGCAAAATAATAGCAGCAACTCTCTATTGGACAGTTGCAAAGCAGTGTGTCAGGAAAATTGGTTCTGCTGATTTTTTCGCATGGGGATCTCCTCGCAGACCCATGCAGAAGCATTAGTATGTCATCTGTTGGAAGCCCTTAATGAAGGCCATTTTCTAATGCAGCAACGAAAACTTCCACTGGTGCAACAGCACCGGCTGCCATATCGGGTACCTTTGCAGTAGGACTTTAATAATTAAGTCTTTAAATGAAATACAATGAAAAAATCGATCAATCTGTCGCTCTTAGTGGTGCTAATGGCCACGGTAATTGCACAGGCGCAAACCAATGCCCCCACCCAACAGATGAAGCAGGATGTTATTATGATTGGAGGCAGTCTCGGAAATTTTAGAACAAATTTTCAAAAGGAGGCCAATCAGGTGTCGCTGCAGTTAACACCACGTATAGGGTGGATGCTGAGAGAGCGTTTTATGTTTGGTGTTTATGCCGATTTCGATTTTGAAGCCATCCAGAATGCCCAGACTCAGATCAGGTTTAGGACTATTCGGACGAGCATACACCGGTAAAGGTGGCCATGCAGGATATTCTAAGACCAGATTATTTGGTGAATTTTCGTCCGGTTTTGGTGGCTTGAATTTGCGAACATTTGATAACTCAAAGCCAAACTCAACAGTCAATGGATTGGCAATTGGCATCGGAACTGGTTCAGCCTATTTTCCGGCGCAAAACATCGTCATTGAATTAATGCCACGTTATGTATTCAATACCGGTATGGGGTCCGCCCAGACGCGAGCAGCCTTCACGATTTCCTTCGGTGCCAATATGTACTTACCACGTGGTAAAGCCAGAGAAATTTCAGGCGGAATGTAGTGCAAATTTTACTGAATTTGAAGCCTGGAAGTATGTCACTTCCGGGCTTTTTAATGTATCATGGCAGGCCACTTTTGATATCAGATCTGTCAATGATGTATTGCATTTAACGGGTAACTGACCCTTGCCGCTGCACCCGGACTTCACAGAGGAACGCCGCAGCGAATTCGTGGTTAGGCCTGTGGCAGAAAAACATGAACAGTCCCATACAGAATGAGGTCAGCTAACATTTCGTCGGTCACTGCTCATAAGGTCTGATCTGCTTCAGATATAACTTGCCCTGCAGAAATTTAAACTCGATGTCGAAGGTATGAGGAGAAAAAAGGGTACGCTGATAATAGGTCACGCAGGCATGTACGGCTTTGTATAACTGCGTGATCTGCGCCTGTGTCAGCACCTTGCGACCGCCAAGCTGATTGCCGATGTTGATATAGTCAACAGCCACCGGAGCCTGCCCGTCATTGAAAGCCGAGGCTTCAAAAAAGGTAAACTGATCGCAAATTACCTCAGCATCCGGTTTTACTACAGAAAGTTCACCGCTCTGCACATTCGCGGTATAGCCGGCGAAGGAGGGCCGGTAAAGATTAGATGTTACTACCACACCATTCGCATCTTCGTTGCCAAAATTTTTATGACACAGAATGCCCATTTTTACGTCGTCCTGCCGGATGCCAGCCTGCTCACGTGCTTTGAAAGCCTGCAGACTCCAGGTGCTTGCCCACACTTTTTGGATGGCCTGCTCAATACTTTTTTGTTGAACGCCATAAACGCCGGTCGAACTTTTGTAAAGGCCCGCGCCTGAAAAGCCTTCCGCGTCTTCGGCATTG
>JADYYU010000312.1 GCA_020853515.1 Chitinophagaceae bacterium
GTCGAGGACATCTGCTTTCAGGATTTTGTTGCTTTACATTTTATCTGATTTTTAAAGTGATGGAAAATTCAGTACATGGTGCAGTTTTAGTGAAGTAGCAGTCAGATCATGAAGCGGAAGGTGTATAGGTATGAAACGCCGGGAATCATTTTTTATTGTATTTTTTTTAACCTTTTTAAAAAATATAAAAAAATGGTGTATGTTAGAGCAATAATTTTTAAATATGACCATTGGAATACTTAAAGAACCTGCAGGCGAAAACAGGGTTTCAGCACTGCCCGATATTTGCGGCAATTTTGTAAAACTGAATGTACAGGTATGTGTTGAAGACGGCGCCGGTGAAAATGCCTTTGCTACCAATGATGATTATCTCAAAAGCGGCGCTACTGTAGGCACACGGAGTGAAGTGATATCCAAGTCGGATATTTTGTTATCGATTCAGATGCCTGCGGAAGAGCTGAAAGGAAAAATAATATTGGGTGTTTATCAGCCGTTGTTTAATTACCAGCAGGTACTAAACTGGGCAACACAGAACAATACGGTTTTCAGTATTGACACCATACCGCGTACAACCCGTGCGCAGGCTATGGATGTGTTGAGTTCGCAAGCCAATATTGCCGGTTATAAAGCAGTGTTACTGGCGTCCTCTGAGTACGCACGTTACTTTCCGATGTTTATGACGGCCGCAGGAAGTATTGCTCCGGCCCGTATGCTGATATTGGGTGCCGGTGTGGCAGGCTTGCAGGCCATTGCGACGGCCAAGCGTCTGGGGGCAGTGGTGGAAGTGTTTGATACAAGGCCTGCAGTAAAAGAAGAAGTGCAAAGTCTGGGTGCCAAATTTGTAGAAGTAGAAGGTGCAGCCGATGCCAGTGCGGCGGGCGGCTATGCGGTAGAGCAGTCGGAAGAATACAAGCAAAAACAACAGCAAAGAATTGCCGAAAGTGTAGCGAAAGCAGATATTGTGATCACCACAGCGCAGATACCGGGCAGAAAGGCGCCAATCTTATTGACAGACGAAATGGTGAAGAGTATGCGCAATGGCAGCATCATTATAGATCTCGCTTCGGCGACGGGAGGCAATACAAATTTTACAAAGAATAATGAATCAGTGATGGTAGGCGGTGTGCGAATCATCGGTAATTCAAATCTTGCATCTAAGATGCCTTCAGATGCCAGTAAAATGTATGGCAAAAATATTCTGAACTTTCTGAAGCTGATCATCGACAAAGACGGCAATGTAAACCTCAATTTTGAAGATGACCTGGTAA
Organism: Chitinophagaceae bacterium; assembly: GCA_020853515.1. Classification (GTDB taxonomy): domain Bacteria; phylum Bacteroidota; class Bacteroidia; order Chitinophagales; family Chitinophagaceae; genus OLB11. The sequence continues at coordinate 1,269 of JADYYU010000312.1, forward strand.
AAGAAACCTGTATCGCTCATGGCGGAAAAGTAACCAATGAAAGAGTGGCGGCTTTGATCACGACTTAAATATAAAAATCATTTGAAGGTCCGGGGGCGTAAACACTCTGCGATGCCTTCTATTTTAAAATAAATAATTATTTAAACTATTTAATAAAACTAACATGGATTCTATCGTAGCATTTTTCTCGGCAAATTATAATATGATCACCATTGTGATCCTTTCAATATTTTTAGGGATCGAAGTCATATCAAGGGTGCCGTCTGTACTTCATACGCCACTGATGAGTGGTGCCAATGCCATACATGGTGTGGTGATTATCGGTGCTATCATTGTGTTGCTCGAAGCAGACAGCAGTGATATGCCCATTATGATTTTGGGATTTCTGGCAGTTTTGCTGGGCACGCTGAATGTGGTAGGCGGCTTTGTGGTGACGGATCGTATGCTTCAAATGTTTAAAAAGAAAAAATAATAACCGATTAATATACATTCATTATGCAAGAATTAATACTTAAACTTTGCTACCTTTTTGGTTCAATCACTTTTATTCTGGGGTTGAAAATGTTGTCTCACCCTGATACAGCCAAAAAGGGAAACCTGGTAGCAGCCTTCGGAATGGGTATTGCCATAGCCGGTACCTTATTTTTATATCATCAGGGTGATCTGTCAGAAAAATGGATCAACCTGATCTGGATCATTGCTGCCCTGGCGATCGGAACTGTTATTGGAACGGTGATGGCCAAAAAAGTGGAGATGACAGCAATGCCTCAAATGGTGAGTTTGTTTAATGGAATGGGTGGAGCCTGCGCTGCAATTATTTCTATTGTCGAGTTTCAGCATCTGATGCATATGGGTGTAGATGTTTCATCGGAAGGTTTAAAAGTTCTTACTATTTTGTCAGGTCTGGTAATTGGTACCGTTTCATTTTTTGGCTCTATGATCGCATTCGGAAAATTGAACGGAAATATCAACGACAGAACCTTACCCGGACAACAGGTTGTAAATATTGGTTTGCTGGTTATTATTGTTGGCTTACTGGTGGCTATGCTCAGCGGGTTTACCGGTGTGGATATCAGCATCTTATTCTGGGTTTTGTTCGGCGTATCTGCATTGTACGGTGTATTGTTTGTGATGCCGATCGGTGGTGCTGATATGCCTGTGGTGATTTCATTACTCAATTCATTTACCGGTGTAGCTGCGGCTTGCGGAGGGTTCTTATACGACAATCCGGTGATGCTGACCGGCGGCATTCTCGTAGGTAGTGCGGGTACTATCCTGACCATTCTGATGTGTAAAGCTATGAACCGCTCGCTCACCAATGTGATCGTTGGTGCTTTTGGCGGTAATAAGACCGGTGGCGGTGCGGATGCACAAGCAGGTGGAGCCTATAAAGAAATTTCGATGAATGATACCGCCGTTCTGATGGCCTATTCAAAGCGTGTGGTGATCGTGCCGGGATATGGTTTGGCGGTAGCGCAGGCACAGCATATCTGTCATGAACTGGAAAAAGTACTGGAAGAAAAAGGGGTTGAATTATCGTATGCCATTCATCCTGTGGCTGGCCGTATGCCTGGACACATGAATGTGTTGCTGGCAGAAGCGGATGTGCCTTATGAAAAACTGAAAGAAATGGAAGAGATCAATCCTGAATTTTCACAAACGGATGTGGTATTGATTTTAGGCGCGAATGATGTGGTAAATCCTGCGGCAAAAAATGATCCTTCATCACCGATTTATGGAATGCCTATACTTGAAGTTGAAAATGCAACGCATGTTATCGTAAATAAAAGAAGTATGAAACCGGGTTATGCCGGTATTGAAAATGCACTCTTTTTTCAGCCTAAAACTTCCATGCTGTTTGGCGATGCCAAAAAAGTGTTGCAGGATCTGGTAGCTGAACTGAAGAGTATGTAGGAAGTTGGTCCGCCGTCGCGGAGCAGTATTCAGTTGACAGTCCGCCGCGGCGGAGCAGTTGACAGAAAATTCCGGTTTAGCAGATCATTCTATAGTATGGTTATATTTATATTTATTTATAAGATATCACTATTGAATGTATGTCTGCCAGCAAATCTAGTTCCCGCTGATCCATTTTTTTATGAAGACCGGGTCTCTTGAAATATACCCCACCACTTTATAGTGTGAATTTTGCAGAATTGAATTGTCTGCAGCGATTTCTTTCGCAACTTTACCTTCGCCAACATAAGAAGAATGAATAAAGTATAATTCAGATCCGTCACAATACAAAAATCCGGTATGATTGTCGAGACCTATGATACTGATGCCGGGCCCTTTCGCTTTAACTTTTTTGATAAAATCTTCAAACGGAAGCCGGGAATAATTTTCTTTCACACGGGTCATCGAATTGATCATTTGTTCGGAGGCACATTGGGCCTGCTTTACCCTGTTGATTGACACACCTGCATCTCGCAAAATAGTGGTGACCAGGTAGCCGCAGGCAATCATACCCTCATTGGGCGTTTGTGTAATGCCGTTGAAATCCCAGGGAGTTCCGATCCAGTAGGGGACAAGCCGCTGATCGATAAATTTTGCAAAGGCGAACCCTGCTTTATCTGCAGACATTGTTTTACAGACCGCCTTCAGACTATCTACTTTTTGCAGGGAATTTTTGTAAGCTTGACTGATTGCGGTTTTATCAGTCTTGTTTAATGGGGAGGACTTGGGTGTGGAGATACTGCCTGTGTTGCAGGTCAGAAACAGCAGCGACAGTGGTAAAATAAATTTCATCCACGCACGATGGTAGCGGTCGGGTTTTTCCATAACAAAAAATTAAAGTTAATAGAAATATTGTTTTTAACCGGAATGCCGCTGATCAAAAAAGAACAAGGCCCCGAAAAATAGCCGTGGCTGCAGCAACGCGCCGTGCGCGGCGTAAGACACGAATTAGCTCCATAAAGAGATACAGCCGGGCTCCAAAACTTTACAGCAAATAGATAAGTTATAATTTATCCCCAATTGGATCATTTTGAAAGAGTGGATTTTTATATCTGCATTTACTCTATTACATTTGCAGCTCAACAGTCATAAGTCTGTATTTTTCATTCCCCGCTGATGCGAGGTAAAAAAAAAATGCCCAAAGACAACTCCATCCATTCCGTTCTCATTATTGGTTCAGGTCCTATTATCATCGGTCAGGCCTGCGAATTCGATTATAGCGGCACCCAGGCCGCCCGCTCTCTCCGTGAAGAAGGTATCAAGGTAGTTCTGATCAATTCTAATCCGGCAACGATCATGACCGACCCTATGATGGCCGACCGTGTGTACCTGCTACCGCTGACGATAGAAAGTATCGAACGAATTTTACAGGAAAATGAAATTGATGCCGTATTACCTACGATGGGCGGACAGACCGCTTTGAATCTGGCTAAGGAAGCAGAAGAATTAGGTATCTGGAAACAATACAATGTGAGGCTGATCGGAGTGGATATCAAGGCGATTGACAAGGCAGAAGACCGCGAACAGTTCAGACAATGGATGATACAACTGGGCGTGAAAGTAGCCACCGCCAAAACGGCCAACTCTTATTTAGAAGGTAAAGAGTTTGCTCAGGATATCGGTTTTCCATTGGTGATTCGCCCTTCTTTTACCCTGGGTGGTACCGGTGGAGGTTTTGTACATGCACCTGAGGATCTGGATGAAGCGTTAAACAGGGGTTTGCAGGCTTCGCCTATTCATGAAGTTTTAGTAGAGCAGGCGGTGCTCGGATGGAAAGAATTTGAACTGGAGCTTTTGCGCGATAGTGCTGACAATGTTTGTATTATTTGTACGGTCGAAAATTTTGACCCCATGGGTGTACATACAGGTGACAGTATTACTGTAGCACCCGCTATGACCCTGAGCGACACCGCTTTTCAGCTTATGCGCAGCACTGCTATCCGCATGATGCGTGATCTTGGAAATTTTGCCGGCGGCTGTAATGTGCAGTTTGCCATGAACCCTGAGACCGAGGAGATCATTGCGATTGAAATAAATCCGCGGGTGTCGCGCTCCTCTGCGCTCGCCAGTAAAGCCACTGGCTATCCGATTGCCAAGGTGGCGGCCAAACTGGCCATTGGATACCGGCTGGATGAACTTAAAAATCAAATCACGGGCAACACCTCAGCTTATTTTGAACCGGCATTAGATTATGTGATCGTAAAAATACCGCGCTGGAATTTTGATAAATTTCGGGGAGCAAAAGAAACACTGGGACTGCAAATGAAGAGTGTGGGTGAGGTGATGGCCATTGGCAGAAGTTTTACCGAAGCCGTGCAGAAAGCCTGTCAAAGTCTTGAAAACAATGCGATCGGACTGGGATATTATGGTAAGAGTCTGATGAAAACGGACGACATACTCGAATCTCTGAAAACGCCCAAGTGGGACCGTATATTCAGAATTAAAGATGCCCTGATGGCAGGCGTAAGTGTTAATTCGATCTCTAAAGCAAGTCACGGAATCGATAAATGGTTTTTGAATGAAATCAAGAAACTTTGTGACCTTGAAAAAGAGATCTCAAAATATAAAATTGATACTCTGCCCGAAACATTGTTGCGAGAGGCCAAGCAGTTGGGTTTTGGTGACGAACAGATCTGCCGTATCATGAATGATGGTACTGAAGATGCCTTGTATGAAAAAAGAAAAGCGCTGGGAATTACCCGGGTCTATAAAATGGTGGACACCTGCGCGGCTGAATTTGAAGCTCAGACACCTTACTTCTACAGCACTTTTGAGCAAACTGTGAGCGGCAATAAGCTGCAGCAGAATGAGTCGGTTGTTAGCGATAAAAAGAAGATCATCGTTTTGGGAAGTGGTCCCAACAGAATCGGACAAGGCATTGAGTTTGACTATTGTTGTGTACACGGATTACTCGCGATCAAAGAATGCGGTTTCGAATCGATCATGATCAACTGCAATCCGGAGACGGTGAGTACCGATTTTGATATGGCCGATAAGTTATATTTTGAACCGGTGAACTGGGAGCATATTTATGAGATCATCGAGCATGAAAAACCGGCCGGTGTGATCGTGCAACTGGGCGGTCAAACGGCTCTCAAAATATCGCGTAAACTGCATGAGAAAAATATTCCGATTATCGGAACAAGCTTTGATGATATGGACATTGCAGAAGACAGAGGTCGATTTAGCGATTTGCTGAAAGAACTGGGTATTCCTTATCCTGACTATGGTACGGCATTAGATGTGGATGAAGCCATTAATGTAGCCAACAAGGTTGGTTATCCGGTGCTGGTGCGACCCAGTTATGTGATCGGTGGTCAGCGGATGCGCATTGTGATTAACGACGAGGAACTTGAAAAGGGAGTGATCAGCATTCTGAAACATATACCGGATAACAAAATTCTCATTGATCATTTTCTCGACCGATGTCAGGAAGCTGAGGTGGATGCGATTTATGATGGAGAACAAATCCATATCATGGGTGTGATGGAGCATATTGAACCGGCTGGTATTCATAGTGGCGACAGTCATGCGATGCTGCCTTGCTTTAACCTGACACCACTTATTGTAACAACGATGGAGCACTACGCACTTAAAATTGCCAAAGCTCTTAATATCAAAGGTCTCATCAATATTCAGTTTGCGATCAAAAATAATGAAGTGTATGTGATCGAAGCCAATCCAAGGGCCTCGCGCACCACACCTTTTATTGCGAAAGCTTATCAGATTCCGTATCTCAATATCGCCACAAAAATTATGATGGGTACGCATAAACTTTCCGATTTTACTTATGAGAAAAAACTGGAAGGCTTTGCGATCAAAGAACCTGTTTTTTCATTCGATAAATTTCCGGGTGTCAATAAAGAACTGGGGCCTGAAATGAAGTCGACCGGTGAGGCCATCCGTTTTATCAAAGATCTGCGCGATCCGTATTTCAGGCAGCTTTATAAAGACAGAAGCATGTACCTCAGTAAATAAGGAAAGTAAAAATGGAAGGATAAGAAATGCAGTCAGTGATGCTGAAAACATTTGTGGTTTGTTGTTCGTATTCGTCAGGCAGGGTTTACCGAAGGTGATTATTTCACGATCACTTTTGTATTTTCATTATTTCCAAATACAAACGGATAGTACATCAGGGATGCCTTGGTGGCTGGCAGCATAAATTCGCCTCTGAAGACAGGCATCATCTGAATAACATACTGGTGAGTGCCCATACTGAGTTTGCTGAAAAAGTAAACCACTTTGTGTTTATAATATTCAATATAATCGCCATTGGCATAGCTGCTGTTTTTCTGTGTAACTTTCATGCCGGAAGGGATGGGTATCTCTATCATCACATGTTCGCCCGACCGGAAAGCCTGGATATCCACGGTAAATTCACAGGGCTGACCGGCCTGTAATTCATTGGTTTTGTTTTTATGCTGTACAAAGTAAGTTCTGACCCCAAATACGGAGTCGTGCTTTTCAGGGATTTCTACCCATTTTTCTTCAGAAGTATTTAAGAATACATCACCGCCGGTATGTTTGATTTTATATTGTGTGCTGCCAATATTCATCGTGAAGGGGAATGCATTTACTTTTAAAGTATCATTGATCAGCAAAGTGGATTGGATCGGTTTGCTGCTATCGGTCATGGCATCGGTAGTCAATGCTTCTATCATTTGCGCTTTAGAATAGGTATTGAGATTTTTTTCAAACTGACCATTGAGCAGTTTTTTTCTGAAGAGGCTGATGAATTCTTTTGCGAACGGTGTATTCCGGAAAAGGGAATAAGCTTTAAAAAGATCGGCCCGGCCATCATAAAAGAAATTGTCGTAATAGGGCCTCGCGGCTTTCTGATTGATCTCTAGTAGTACGGCATAAAGATCTTTCGGCGAAACCGAATCTTTCATTTTTAATTTGTTTTGATAAAAATAAATTTTGTCGGTCGTGGTCAAAAAGTCAGGCTTGATTTTCAGGTAATCGACATGCACGTGACTAACACTAATACCTGCATTCAACAGGACGTTATAGGCATATATTTTATCGGACTCGTTGAGCTCGCTATAGTGCTGCACGATATAATCTTTTGCGGCATTATACACGTTGTTGGTATAACCCTCTTTCAAAGCCATGTAGCAAACTTCCATAGCGTAAATGGTCAGGCGGTCGTTCGTGCCGTTTTTTCGCCACCATCCGAAACTCCCATTTGTATTTTGCAGATCAGCCATTCGTGACAGCATATTATAAATGTCACGGTTGTTTTTTTCTTTGATTAGCAATTTTTTCTGAATACGGGCTTTCAATAAAAGTCCTAGTAATTTTGAACTGCTTTGTTCAACACAGGCATATTCATACTGATTCAGTTCATTGACTACTGCCACTACTTTTTCAAACAATGAATTATTAAACGTGATACGTCCTTTGGTTCCCGGGTCGATGCTGAGTTTATAGACAGAATCTTTTTCCATCAGCATACTTTGATTGGCGTAATATTTCATGGCGGTGCTGAAAACAGGAATATCGTAATGTTCAAAATCTTTATAACGTTCCCTGTAGATGAGGCCTCCCTCAAACATCAGTGTATCGCGTAATGTAGTTTCAATCAATACACTGTCGATATAAGTATTTTTTATGCCTGTATTCTTGTGATGCATTTCTTTATTGTCAATTAAGATGCTGGTTACGATGTTCAGCGAATCTTTGGTGAGGTTGGTATATCTGACCTTTGCAAATAGTTTATCCTGTCTGTATAAATAGGAAGGTAACTGGGCAGTCGTCTGAAGAGGTTTATACACTTTTGTTTCTGCAGAGTCTGTGCCATGCAGCCATTTATTGCCCACGCCTGCAATATATGATTTCCAGGAGGTGATATTGTCAGGGAGTTTAACGGTAAAGGCAGTCCGCCCATTTTTGTCTGTAATCGTATTGGGTTTCCAGTAGCCCACATCACTGAATTTTTTGCGGATCGCGGATGTATTTTTATTTTGAATCACCTGCTCTATCATGTCGCCATCCGCATAAATGTTCTCTTGCTCGCGTTGCTGTCTGTAGGCCAGTTCATTATTCGCTGATGAAAAATTGCCGCTTCTGCCTGATGGCACTCGCATGCCATCTACTATGTAAACAGCACCTGAAGCGCGGTCGCCACCAATGCTGATATTATCTCCCGACTTACGCTGATAAGTTCCTGCATTAAGCGTTTCAATATCATTGGTTGCATAGCCAGATGCTATTGCATCTTTTCGGATGTTGGGAAATGGAGGTGGTGTGTTAGCCGGGCCATCCACCAAAGGTTTGTTATACTGCGCATATTCTGCTTCTTCTACAGAAGCATTGGCCTGCCCTTGCATAATGCTTACTTCGCTTGTAGAAATATCTGCAATATCTGCAAGCATTCCTTCCATCTCCAGATCATATTCTTTTTGTTTCAGAATTTCTTTCTTTTCCAAACCGATAAAGGCCTCTAGAAAAAACACATAATTCTTTTTAAATTCAATGCCGTTGATCCGTAGGGTCGTATAACCCGGTTTAGAAATTTCAATGCTATAAAGCGGATCCTTTAACAGCGGAAAAGGGATTTCAATATGATTTCCGCTCAGTTGATAAGTACTGGCAATTTTATTGTCTGATAGCAACTTAATTTGCAGGTTGCTGAGCAAATCACGGGTTTCCTTTTCGTAGATATGCAGTTTTAAAATATTTTTTTGCGCATTCCGTGCATAAGCCAGCAATCTGAAATCATTATACACCGACTCAAATAAGGGGGCTGTTGTTTCTTTATATAAAAGGGACGTATTTAAAACATACTCCGTATGCGCATTCAATAAATAAGGTGCAAAATGGGCTATTTTATATTCAGGATGAATGATCTTGATCTGATAAGTGCCCGGCAGCATATCCAATAGTTCAAATAACCCGTTCGCATTTGTAATTGCGCCATATTTGTATTTACCATTGATCTCAGCATATACCAGGGCACCGCTTAGGGGTTCCTGCGACGAACTGGTGATCATGCCGTGCAGATAAATATTGCTCCGCTGTTTGTTGCCGACCGCTTTTATTTTTTCTGCAGGTTCAAAGGGGATGTCGTAAAAGGGTAACAATGCCGTGCTGTTAAGTTCTGTATATATTTTTAAAGGCACTTCAATTTTCTCTTTTGTAAAGGCTTCTTTTTTAAGGTAGGTAGCATTGATATAAAATTCATCATTGCCCGTATGATGCTGATTCCTTAAGACGGCCATTCTGTTTTTGTTATAAAACAGATAGATGTCAAATGTTTCGGAAGCATTTTTTTTGTTGAATACAAACATGGGTCTGTAAACACTTTCTATAAAATCACTCGATTCAAAACTGGTATTGCTGATGATCCAGGCCGATTTAATATAATCAGAGTCGCTTTTGTTTTCGATGATGATCTTAAAAGTTTCTCCTGCTTTTTCACTGGCGTAACTTTGATAAAATATTTCTTCTTCTTTTATTTGTAACGCTCTTTCGGTTTTTGGTTTGTATTTCAGTACTGCTTTCTGAGGCTGTGGTAGCAAGGTGTCGGGTATTAATAATGATGGAAGTGCCATGGCCTGCAGTTCATTTTCTGAAAAATGAAAAAATGCGCCTTTGATGCTGCCCAGTTTTTTTGGAATAAAATCTTTCAGAATTTCATCGTAAAAATAGTAATCCCCGTAGCCGGTTTTAAGATTAAATGTTTTATCGTAGACCCTCGCCTGCAACAGGCTACTGGCCTTAAACGGGCCGTCGACGTAGTAATTGTCACCGTCTATATTGATCCGCGGAATACCGTACATCTGATAGTATTTTCTTTTTTGGTTCAGGTCGTCACTGAGAATTTCAAGTGAATCACTTTGATACATATTTGTGATCAGCAGGGAACTGTATAGTAATTGTTTTTCAGCGTCTGAAGGTTCAAGGATGGGTAGCGAATCCTGCATGGTTAGCCGGCTGTTACTTGTTTTGATACTATCGATATTTATACCCAGCAATAGCTTGGTGCCTGGCTGCAATGCAGTGTTTTGAAAAGTAAACAGTTTGTCGAAGTAACGAAATGCAATATTGTGTTTGCCGGCTGTGGCTGCAATGGAGAAAGGTTTGTTTTCCTGCAGGTCACTGATAAAAACCGGTTCCCCGTCCAGTAAAATATATTTCGGAGTGTACATCCGGTTGCGGTGTGTGATCACGACCGCAAATTCCGGTTTAGGCTGTTGCTTGCTGATACTGATTTCACTGAATTCGTTCAACGGATATTTCAGCAGATAATACTCGTTTTTTCGGAGGTTAAATCGGCTCAGATGATGATTTCGGATTTCGTATTGGCTGTTTACCAGGTCTGCACGCAGAGTTACAGCATCCCGACTGCTGAGTGCTTCAATACTGACTTTGTTTTTGTATTTTTCAGGTACTTCAATTTGTGGTGTAATTATATCATCGGCAAAAGCAGCGTTTACGGCATAGGCCGTAATGTTTACATTTTTTCGGGGTTTGTTTTTAAAGTCCAGCGCGGTGATTTCAATGGCGAGCGAATCTCCGGGAAGGGCTGATCCGGCAATTTTTTTCTCAAAATGCAATAGGTCCTTTTCAGGGACAAATCGTAATTCGTAAAAATTATTTGCGATCTGATTTTGCAGATTGGTAGTGAGGATTATTTTATAATCATCGAGCGACTGATCTAATGCAGTAAATTTCAATTGATTGCCTGCACCTGATTTTACCAGTTTGTCTTTCTTGTATATTTTATAATGCACTGGTTCTGCAAAGGGATATTTAAAGGAGATCAGGATACTGTCTCCGCTTCGCCGGCCTTTCACTGAAGTGATTTCCAGCTTATTGTATTGTAAGGACAGATTTTGTTTCACCGAATCTTTGTCGATGATACCGGCAGCAGTCTCAAGCGGATTTAATTTATAATGAAAGGGCGTACTGATCATTTTTTTGCTGAGTGTATCTGCGCCCCCTAATGTGAAAAAATAGAATGATTTGGCCGTATCTCTGTTGTTGTACAAATTACGGACATGCAGTGAATCCTGTGCCTGATAAAACAGCAGCTTTTCTTTTTGGGTATATTTTAAAAATTGCTTTGTAAATACTTTCTTTTCAAAACTAACCGGGTCTGTAAAGGTAACCTCGAGGGTATATTTTGCATTCGCTTGCGGCAAGATATGGGATGGAATTTTATTTTCTATAAATTTATCATATTCAATGGTGGTATCTTTTTCAAACCAGTTTTTTTTACGTGCTGCGCTTAAAGTTAAAGTGTCGGTAAACAACTGCAGTACTTCATCAATACGCAGATTATAGTGTACACGGGTTCCCTGAACAGGAAAGCCATTCAGGTCGCTTGCAGACGTAAAAAATGTGATATCATCCCCTGCAAAAAACATTTCGCTGGGCATATCAAGTTCATATTTGTTTTTGGCCAGTTCATATTCCTCCAGTTTGAAACTGGTCTTTTTTACCAGCCTCCGGCCTCTTTTCAGATACCGGAGTTCAACCTGATAGAAGCGGTCTAGTTTCAGACTATCAGGTAATTTCCAGCCATACAGATAAGCACCGGGTGTTTTCTTTTTCAACACCTTACTGAACCGAAATTTTTGCTGTGGTTCGTAGATCGTTAAAAATGCTTTTTTACGGATGGGGTTTCCGGTTTTGTAATCGATCAGAAATGCTTTCAGATTAAGTGAATCTGATGGCTTGTAGTATGGCTTGTCCAATAACAGGTAGCCGGGCGAATTTAACTCGGCAGACCGGTTGTTGTAGTAGTTAGTGGCTGCTACAGGCTTACTGCCTTCACTGATCTGATATTGATAAATATAGACCTCGCCCATGTAGGAAATTTTTACAAAGATCTCACCTTTCATGAGTTTATCTTTATTGATTGCTTTTTTTAAAAAACTATATCCACCGAATCCCGGATCGTATTTCACCGGCATTCCATCTATTTCAACTTTGGCATTTTGCACCGGTTTTTTTGTTTTTTTATCAGAAAAAAACAGAATGACTTCTTCATTGATCACTTTCGGAATGATCTGCAGGGGCATGCGGTAGAAGTACTCGTAGTAAATGGTCTTATCAAAAATGCGTGCGATCAGATAGTTACCTTCGGGCAGGGTATCGGCTTTGTATTTAATGGCCGGATATTCCCTGAATTTTTTTGTAAACAAAAAATTGGTATCCGGTATTGCATTCGATTTTAAAATAAATTTTGCCTGCTCATAATCCAGTTTGTAAACATACACCATGGTGTCAGCATGTATCAGATCGGTAATTTTTTGTGCTTCGCAATTTGAGATGCAGCCAAGTATGCAAAAGAGTGATGCAAATAATCTGCGCATGGTTAAGAGTTTGAATTCAAAATTACTGCATTGTACCTGCAGCAGTACATATTTTCTCTAAAACTTGCCGAATATTTACTTTGAAGTACGTTACTCTTCAGGTTCCAGTTCTGAGTTCACTTTTTCATTGCTGCCCATCACAATATTATAGATCTGCATGGGCTGACGGTAAATTGATTTTGAAAAGCGGTTACCTAATACGATGATGGTAAAATTATCCTGTATAAAGCGGTAAAAACACGTATTGTTACCGTGCCACCAACCGTTATGATACACGATCTTCTGACCGTCTTCATAATTGAGCATGCGCCAGCCAAGTCCATAGTTTTTGGCGCCGCCGGTTTCGAAACTGTATGGCTTAAAGGCTTCCAGCAGGGTAGAATATTTGAGCAGGCGGTTTGAATACAGGGCCTGATCCCATTTATACAGATCCTGTACTGTACTGTAAACACCTTTGTCGCCCACCACACCGTCCAGATGCATATCAGGTTCCAGTTGCCAGTTGGCTTTGTAGCAAAATGCTGCCGTGCACACTCTTTCCTTATTGGGATCTACCACAAAAGTATTTTTCATGCCAAGTGGATTGAAAATAAATCGTTTCATAAAGTATTCAAATTTCATCCCGCTGACACTCTGCACAATAGAGGCCAGCATCACAAAGTTTGAATTGCTGTAATTAAATTTGGTATTGGGTGTAAATTTCAGTTTTTGTTTTTTTGTCGCAAATAAATTCAAAACATCATCATTTTCCAGGTACATTTTGCCCACGGGCTTGGGTGCAAAATGAATGTAATCAGGCAGGCCGCTGCGATGATTCAATAACATGCGCACGGTAATGTCCTGATACGGGAATGTGGGAATGTGTTTGGTTACATAATCATCCAGATCCAGCAAGCCTTTATCTTTCAGTAATAAAATAGCACCACTCGTGAGCGTTTTGGATGTAGATGCCAGTTGGCTTTGCGAAAGAGGCGACCACAAGGCACCACTTTCTTTCTGACTGAAGCCAAAATAACGTTCGTATAATATTTTTCCTTTATAACCTATCAATACGCTGCCGTTAAAACCTGCGTTTACCTGCCGGTTATAAAAAGTATCCAGGTTAAAAATCATTTGCTTGTATGCAGGTAACGAGGTATCGCTATAGTCGATCACTACCTTGCCAAACTGCTTGGTATTATCGGGTTTCGGGTTTTTTGCGTTCGAATTACAGGATAAAATCAGTAGTAAAAAAGTGAGGCAAAAGTCCGTTTTAAATATTTTTATAACCATAATGTCAAAGGTAAATATTTAATAAGGCTTTGAATTGTTAAAAATGTTAAGATATGTGTGAATAAGTAATTTATCTGTGAATGCACAGGAACATAAAAATACACCCCGTTTTTATAAAAACTTATCAATCCGTTTTCAGGTAGCGAATAGTTTTATTATGTTTGCGTTTTCAAAACATATTCTTACAATTATGAATTTTCAACTTACAGAAGAACAACTGATGATACAACAGGCTGCCCGCGATTTTTCGCAAAGCGAATTATTGCCCGGTGTGATCGAACGCGATGAGCATCAGAAATTTCCCGCTGAGCAAATGAAGAAAATGGGTGAACTGGGTTTTCTGGGTTTAATGGTTGATCCGAAGTATGGTGGTGCCGGCATGGACACGATTTCATATGTGCTGGCAATGGAGGAAATTTCAAAAATAGATGCCTCTGCTTCTGTATGTATGAGTGTCAACAATTCATTGGTTTGCTGGGGATTGGAAACGTTTGGCACAGAAGAGCAAAAGCAAAAATATCTGGTACCTTTAGCTACCGGTGAGGTGATCGGTGCGTTTTTGCTGAGTGAGCCCGAAGCCGGCAGTGATGCTACTTCACAGCGCACTACTGCAGAAGATAAAGGAGACCATTATCTGCTGAATGGTACTAAAAACTGGATCACCAACGGTAATTCTGCCACGCATTATCTGGTGATTGCACAAACCGATATAGAAAAGAAGCACCGTGGTATCAATGCCTTTATCGTTGAAAAAGCATGGGATGGCGTTACAGTAGGCGGTAAAGAAAACAAAATGGGCATCAGGGGCAGTGATACCCATTCCATTATGTTTCAGGATGTGAAAGTTCCGAAAGAAAACCGTATTGGAGAGGATGGTTTTGGATTTACATTTGCGATGAAAGTGCTGAGTGGCGGTCGCATAGGTATTGCATCTCAGGCTTTGGGTATTGCATCAGGTGCGTATGAGCTTTCCGTTAAGTATGCCAAAGAGCGCAAGGCCTTCGGTACAGAAATTATGAATCATCAGGCCATTCAGTTTAAACTGGCCGACATGGCTACCCAAATTGAAGGGGCCCGTTTATTGTGCTTTAAAGCGGCCTGGCTGAAAGATCAGCATATGAATTATGATATGGCTTCGGCTACTGCAAAATTATATGCTTCCGAAATTGCCCAAAGTGTTACCACTGAAGCTGTGCAGATTCACGGTGGCTATGGTTATGTAAAAGAATTTCATGTGGAAAGACTGATGCGGGATGCCAAGATCACGCAGATCTATGAAGGCACCAGCGAAGTACAGCGCATTGTGATCAGCAGAGGTATCTTAAAAGGGTAACGACAGCATAGCTGTGCTATAAGCAGTCACTCGTGCTTTTGTCATACTCTAATTAACAGGCTGTAATTAAGCTTGAACGATCTCCGGATTTTACTGAACCGGTTTGCTTTGATTTTCTTCAGGCTGTTGTTTATATTCGGTTCTCAGCATTTCAATAAAATCAAGAATTTCTTTTCTGCCTGAGCGTTTTACCGCAGAAGTTACAAAAGCAACGGGCATTTCATCCCAGGTTTTCATCAAGGCGTTTTTAAACAAACTAATATTGGCGCTGACTACTTTTTGTGAATCTTTATCGGCCTTGGTAAAAATAATGGTGAACGGTACGCCTTTCGCTCCTAGTTTATTAATAAAATCAATATCTTTTGCCTGAGGCGAATGCCTTGAATCGATCAGCACAAAGAGATTACAGAGGTTGCTTCTTTTTTCTACATAATTCCAGATCATTTTCGTCCAGTCGCCGCGCTTAGTTTGCGAAACCTTGGCAAATCCATAACCGGGTAAATCAACCCAATACATATTCTTATTGATCAGAAAGTGATTAATAAGTTGCGTTTTCCCCGGCGTAGAGGAAGTTTTTGCCAGGTTCTGTTTGTTTGCCAGCATATTGATCAATGAAGATTTACCGACATTACTACGTCCAATAAAGGCAATTTCCGGCAAAAGGGCTTTTGGACTTTTGCTAACGTCGGTATTGCTGATAATAAATTCGGTTGACTTAACTTCCATGGTGTACAAATGTATGATAATAAATGTAAATGTGCCGGGACATGTTAATGGGATGTGCTTCCCTCATTATGTAAGGTAATTGATGGGCAAAGGGAGTCGGTTTGATGATCAGATTCTGAAAGAAAATTCCGCAGACCATTTTCGGCACGATTTTTATAAACAATTGACTATTAATTATATTTTCATCATTTTGTCTTGTTGTAACAATATACTGACCGATGAATTTATGATTTTAATCGTATTCGGCGCAGCCTTTTTGTCATTTTTAGGTAAAAAAGGCACGCTCATGTTAAAAAAAGTAAAATACTGTCCTGAATTATTAATTTTATGCCTTGTCAGATCTAAATATTTATAAATGAAAAAAGTATGCACCATCTTTATAATCATTTTTTTAAATGTTTTAAGCGTACAAAAACTATTTGCAACACATGCAGCCGGAGGCGAACTCATATACACATTAGTACCAAATACAACCAATCAGTATGAGTTCACATTTAAATTCTATCGTGATTGCAGCGGGGTGGCAGAACCTTCTACCTTTACCATGTGTTATAATAACACTTGCGGGGTAACCAATCAGTCAGTTACCTTGTCAAAGATCATCGGAAATTTACCCAATGGGCAGCCCAACGGCAGTCCTATTGTACAGGTAGGTTGTTATAATCAGGCCACGATCTGTCAGGGGGGCGTAGTAGCGGGTTATCGCGAATGGTGGTATACCGGTACGGTCACCTTAAATTCTACCTGCAACTTCTGGCGATTTTGGGTATCACTTTGCTGCCGCAACAACGCGATCGGCAATGTAATTACGCCCGGTTCACAGAATATTTTTATTGAAACCGATTTCGATAATACGATCAATCTGAACAGTTCTCCCTTTGTGGCATCACCACCGATCGCCTATTACTGCGTCAACACACCATCTTTTGCTTATTACACCGCGATCGATCCGGATGGTGATTCGATCGCCTATGAGTCCATTGCGCCGCAGCATAATAATGCAGGATGTAATAATCTGGCACCTGTTAATATTTTTTCAGCCCCTTATACTATTGCCGAGCCATTTCCTACTGGTAACACCTTTAATATAGACCCTGTAACCGGTGTGATTTCGTTTACCCCCACCACACAGGGAGCCTGGGTGTTTAGTGTAAAAATTAAGGAATACCGAAACGGGCAATATATTGGCTACGTGATGCGCGATATCCAGTTTGTAGTTTCGGTCTGTAATTTGCCCCCACCTTTATCCGTGTTTGCTACCTATGCACCTATAACCTGTTATGGAGATCTTACTGCAGTTACTGGCATCGGTAATGGTGGTATTACACCTTATCAATATCAGCTTAATGGCGGTGGATTCCAGCCTGGTAATCAGTTTAATGGAATCGGAGCAGGTATTTATACCATCACAGTCATGGACGCCAATAATTGTACCAGCTCCACTGTTTTTACAATTACCGAGCCCCCTCCTTTTTTGCTAACGATTAATAATATAATTGATCCTGCCTGCAATATGCCTTGTTCGGGACGTGCACAAAGCGGTATCGTAGGAGGGGTGTCGCCTTATCAATATTCAATTACAGCTCCGGGTATTATTGACATAAATACCGGCCTTATTTCAGGGTTATGTGCAGGTGCTTATACAGTGACAGTAACAGATGCAAACGGGTGCACAGCCACCTCAACTTTAAATGTGGTACAGCCCACATTGGGAGTTTCTGTGAGTATGCAAAACAATATAACCTGCTATGGTTCCTGCAACGGCACCGCACAGGCTTCAAATATCGGAGGGGTGAATCCGATCTCTTATGCCATCAGCGCACCGGCAGTTATTAATGCTGCTACCGGCAGTATCAGTGCACTTTGTGCCGGCACTTATACCATCACGATTACAGATGCTACCACTTGTACAG
Source organism: Chitinophagaceae bacterium (assembly GCA_020853515.1). Taxonomy (GTDB): domain Bacteria; phylum Bacteroidota; class Bacteroidia; order Chitinophagales; family Chitinophagaceae; genus OLB11. The sequence continues at coordinate 18,791 of JADYYU010000312.1, forward strand.
GAACTACCATTCTGACAGTTACTGAACCCCCATTGCTTACCATAACGGTTTCAAATATTATAAATGAAACCTGTAACGGTGCCTGCAACGGTAGTTCACAATCAACAGCATCAGGTGGCACATTGCCCTATACCTATGCGATTTCGGCCCCTGGAAATACAAATGCAAGCGGATTTAATTCAGCGTTGTGTGGCGGAACTTATACCGTGACTGTTACGGATGCAAACGGTTGCACAGCAAGCTCCACATTCGCTGTTGCACAAGCTCAGTTACTAACGCTTGCTTTCAGCAATATATTAAATGTAACCTGCAATGGATTATGCGATGGATCTTCGCAAGTGGCGGCAGCAGGTGGTAATGCGCCTTATAACTATACCATTTCACCGGCCGGTAATATAAATGCCGTATCTGGGGCAGCGACTGCATTATGTGCAGGTGTTTTCACCGTTTCTGTCACCGACGCCAATGGTTGTTCGGCTTCCGGCACATTTAATATAACAGAACCTCCGGTTCTAACGCTAACTATTAATAATATTAACAACGTGCTTTGTGCCGGTGATTGTAATGGTACAGCGCAGGCCCTTGCAAGCGGTGGAGCTACACCCTTTGTTTACAGTGTCAACTCACCGGGTATTATCAACGCCAATACAGGTGCTCTGTCTGCATTGTGTGCAGGCAGCTATACAGTAACAGTCAATGATGTAAATGGTTGCAGTAGTTCTGCTGTATTTCAAGTTACTGAACCGGCAGCGCTTGCCTGGGCAAATACAACTGCTGTCAATGTCAACTGCCATGGCGGTTCAGATGGTAGTATTTCTACCACTGCCACTGGCGGTACAGGCACTATCAATTATACGCTTCAGCCTAATAATATCACTAACATCAGCGGACAATTTACCAATCTGATTGCGGGTGTATATACAGTGTCCGCTGTGGATGCCAATGGCTGCAGCATAAGCACTGTGCTGACCATTACCGAACCGGTATTGCTCCAACTTACCAACCTTGCCAATACACAACCCACTTGTGTTCCCGGTAATGACGGCAGTTTGACGGTGACCGCCAGTGGTGGAACACCTGCCTATACTTATAATATCGGTGGTGCCAATCAGGCATCCAATGTATTCTTAAATCTGGGAGCCGGAAATTATACGGTAACTGTAACAGATGCCAATGGCTGCACAGCTAGCAGCACAATTACCATCGCTGCACCCAACTCACCGGTCATCAGTGCCGTGCTAACCACTGATGTCACTTGTAACGGCGGCAATGACGGAGCCATTACGGCAACCGCAAGCGGTGGCTTAGGCGCCCTGAATTATAACTTACAACCCGGCAATGTCAATAATGCCAGTGGCGTATTTTCAAATTTAACAGCCGGTATTTATACGATTACAGTCGGTGACGCCAATGGTTGTACTGTCAGTTCTACCGCAATCATTGCGCAACCGCTTGTGCTTAGCTGGTCGGCAGCCAATGCGGTTGATGTGAATTGCAATGGTGGTAACGATGGTTCCATTACAGTAAATGCCGCAGGTGGTACAGGAATCATCAGCTACAAACTGCAGCCTGGTAATGTGACTAATGCGAATGGAATTTTTAACAACCTTATTGCCGGTATCTATACTTTGACGGCCACTGATGCCAACGGATGTTCATTAACCATTACACTGCAGGTGAGTCAGGCTCCACCTATCACGTGGTTGACTGCAACTGCTGTCAATGTCACCTGCAATGGCGGTTCTGATGGTAGTATTGCTGTCACTGCCACCGGCGGAACGGGTATCCTCAATTATACGCTTCAGCCCAATAATATCACCAATGTCAGCGGACAATTTACCAATCTGATCGCGGGTGTTTATACAGTGTCCGCAGTGGATGCCAATGGCTGCAGCACAAGCACAGTGCTGACCATTACCGAACCGGTATTGCTGCAACTTACCAACCTTGCCAATACGCAGCCCACTTGTGTTCCGGGTAATGACGGCAGTTTAACGGTGACCGCCAGCGGCGGAACACCTGCCTATACTTATAATATCGGTGGAGCTAATCAGGCATCCAACGTATTCTTAAATCTGGGAGCCGGAAATTATACGGTAACTGTAACAGATGCCAATGGCTGCACAGCTAGCAGCACAATTACCATTGCTGCACCCAACTCACCGGTCATCAGTGCCGTTCTAACCACTGATGTCACTTGTAACGGCGGCAATGACGGAGCCATTACCACAACAGCAAGTGGTGGTTTAGGCGCCCTGAATTATAACTTACAACCCGGCAATGTCAGTAATGCCAGTGGCGTATTTTCAAATCTGACAGCCGGTATTTATACGATTACAGTCGGTGACGCCAATGGATGCACTGTCAGCAGCACAGCCTCTGTGAATGAGCCCGTTGCATTGACGTGGACCTCTGCATTAGCAACTGATGTGCTGTGTTTTGGCGGAAGTGATGGCAGTGCGACAGTGGCCGCTACGGGCGGAACGGGAGCAATCAACTATAATTTGCAACCAGGTAATCAAAATAATGCAGGTGGTATTTTTGCCAATCTTATTGCAGGGACATACACCTTAACA
>JADYYU010000313.1 GCA_020853515.1 Chitinophagaceae bacterium
ATGTGCGTCATGCCCGATATTGTCTGTTCCTCTTTTGCTCATATACGACGAATAGACGATATAGCCCACTGCAAATAGTAAAGCCGGAACCGGAATAAAAAAATTAAGAAGTAGTGTTTGCCATGGGTCAAAGATAATAGTGGTAAACAAAATGGCTGCGATGGCACCACTCGCTCCTAAAGCCCTGTAATAACTGTTGTTTTTGTGTTTTACATAACTTGGTGTACTAGAAAACATCAATGCCGTTATATAAAATATCGGGTAAACATACGGATTGCCAAACAGGTATTCAAAGTTAGTTTCTACCTGCCTTCCAAAAAAATACAAAGTCAGCATATTAAAAATGAGGTGTTGTATATCCGCATGTATAGCACCATGGGTAATAAACCGCCACCATTCATTTTTTTCTTTGATCAGTACCGGATAAAAGATCAGCCGGTTAAGCAATTCTGCATTTGAAAATGCAGAAAATGATGTGATCACTGTAATCCCAATAATAAGGTAAGTAATGATTCCGGGGCTCATAATTTTTCGGGTTTGAAGTTCAGGTCTGTTGCCAAAGTACTTTATTCAGCAAATGTTGATGATGATTCAGCTTTTACACTTGTCTGTAGCATGCGTCTGCCGGTCATTGTTATTTACTTTCTTTTGCTTGCAATGCAGTCCTTTCTGAAGGTTTAATCTTTATATTCTTTTAAAGCAGCTTCCAGACAATCCATGGCATTGTTAATATCATCGCAGTTTAAAACGTATGCAAATCTAACTTCGTTTTTTCCGAGGCCTTTAGTTGCGTAAAAACCGGCTGCAGGTGCCATCATAAGGGTTTGGTTTTTATACGAGAATTTTTCAAGTAACCATTGGCAAAATGCTTCTGCATCGGCAATCGGTAGTTTGGCCATAGCGTAAAAAGCACCACCGGGATTCGGACAAAATACACCCGGTATCCCGTTTAAGCGCTTCACCAGCAGATCTCTTCTTTTTACATATTCCGCTTTCACTTCTTCAAAATAATCTGTAGGCAGATCAACGGCTGCCTCTCCGGCTATCTGTGCAAAGGTGGGAGGACTCAACCTCGCCTGAGCGAATTTCATGGCTGTATTATATACGTCTTTGTTCTTTGTAATAAACGCACCGATTCTTCCGCCGCAGGCGCTATACCTTTTTGAAATGGTATCCATCAGAATCACATTGTTTTCCATGCCATTTAACTGCATGGCAGATACATGGTGCTTATCGTCATAACAAAATTCTTTATATGCTTCATCCGAAAACAAAAACAGATTATGTTTTAAGCACAGCTCTTTCAGTACATTCATTTCTTCAGCAGAGTAGAGGTAACCCGTTGGATTGTTCGGATTACAGATCATGATCGCTTTTGTTTTGGCTGTGATATTTTTTTCAAAATCTTCGATCGGGGGCAATTTAAATCCCGTTTCGATACTGGATGTAATGGGCACGATATTAATTTGTGCAGCTACAGCAAATCCATTGTAATTGGCATAAAATGGTTCAGGTACGATCACTTCGTCATGCGGGTCAAGACAGCTCATCATTGCAAACTGTATGGCTTCACTGCCACCAGTTGTAACGATAATCTGATCTTTAGTGACGTCAATATCCAGTCGTTTATAGTACTCTGTTAGTTTCTGACGGTAGCTTTCAAAGCCGGCGCTGTGACTGTATTCAAGAATGGTGATCTTGCAATTTCTGACAGCGTCCATTACCGGTTTGGGTGTGATAATATCCGGCTGGCCTATATTTAAATGATACACTTTGACGCCTCTGCTTTTGGCAAGTTCAGCATAAGGTACCAGTTTTCGGATAGGCGAGGGGGGCATCATTTCTCCCCGTTGTGATATATTGGGCATTTGTTTTTTTTAGGGTCAAAAAAGATACAAATATAAATGGATTGCCGCTACTTTTCAGCATTTATCTTATCAGATTTACATCCCCTTTTTTAATATAATTTTCTCCGTCAGTGAGGCAGCGATACCTGAATACATAGTAATACGTATTTACATCGCAATCCTGCCCTTTGTCCATGCCGTCCCAGCTTCCGCGGAAGTCATTCGTGCTCCACACCCTTTTGCCCCATCGGTCGTAAATGTCAAACTGAATCAGTTCGATGCCTGCACTGCTTGTAATTCTGAATACATCATTATTACCGTCGCCGTTTGGTGAAAATGCATTCGGAATAAAGACTTCTTCACAGCAAGGGCCCGACTCAATATAAACAGAGTCTTTGGCCTTACATCCTTTGGCATCCGTTACTTCAAGATAGTAATATCCAAAAAATAAGTTAGTCGCTTTCGCATCAAATTGCGCCGGGGTAGTACTCCATAAATAGGTAAACGGAGCGTTGCCACCCACCATGTTTGCCAGTGCCCATCCTTCTTTACCATTACCATAGCAGTTCAGGTCTTTTTTAGAGATGTAAACCTGCATTGGAGATAGTGGCGGTGATACAGCAATAATCGTGTCATATTCGCAACCTGCAGAGTCACGGATACTTAATGTATAGATTCCTTCATGCAGATTAATAAAATTACCCGTTTTATTTACCTGAAGTCCCGGACGTAAATAATAGGTATACCCCCCGTTGCCGCCAGTTGCACTTGAAATGATTTTACCATCGCTGTAGCCTTTACAGAACACAGGGTCGATCTGCAGTTGCCCAAATTGTAGGCGGCTTGGCTGAGCCAAAATGATTGCAGAATCTACCCGGCAACCTAAGGCGTCCGTTACTGTGATTAAGTGATTTCCTCCGGTTTGCTGTCCGAAAAATCCATTGTTGTTAGCGTTCGCATTGTCTAATAAATAAGTAAGTAATCCAATGCCTCCTGAACCTGTGACCTGAATTATTCCATTGGCTTCACCCCAACATTTCGGACTGATCATAGTGACGTCAGTGATCAGGATAGCAGCGTTTTGCGTTAAAGTAACAATTGTTGACAAGGTGCAATTATTTGCATCGGTAGCAATGATCGTATAAGTACCGGCAGTCAGCGCCGAAAACTGCCCCGCAGGATTCTGCAGGCCGGCAAGTGGACTGATCGCAAAGCCGATATTGCCTGTGCCACCTGACGCAACAACAGAAATGTTTCCTGTTGAATCGCCATAACAGAGGATATCTTGCTTGGTGATCTGGTCAAATTTTATAGCGTTAGGTTCTGTAATCACAATAGGCTGAATGCTTGCAGTACATTGGTTCGAATCACTCACATTCACCGTATAGGTACCAGCAGTCAGATTTCCAAAAATGCCCGTTCCGTTATTTACATTCAAAGGCAAAATGGTAAACAGGTAAGGCGAAGTGCCGCCATTGGCTCCCACTTCAATCTGGCCCGAAATGCCGCCACTGCAGAGTACATTTTGCAAATTAAGCACTGCTGCCGTTAATGGCAATGGTTCTGTAATAATAATAGAAGTTGTGATCGAACATTGATTGGCATCCGTTATTGTAATGGTATAGCTATTGGCAGCCAAATTTAAAAATTGCCCGTTTGCATTATTGATATTCGATGGCATCAGGTTATAATTCAGGTTGCCTGTACCGCCACTTGCACTAATTGAAAGGCCACCTGTGGTACCACCACTGCATAACACGTTCGTACTGCTTAGCGAGTCAATAATGAGTGGCTGCGGATTCGAGATCAGCGCACTCGTCGTATAGGTGCATCCGTTAGCGTCTGTTGCCACAACAGTATATATTGCGGCCGGCAGGTTGTTAAATAATCCATTGAGGTTATTTAGATTTACGGGCAGTAAGGTGTAGCTGATTGCTCCTGTGCCACCTGTACAATTGATATCGATGATACCATTATTCATATTTGAACAGGTAATATCACTTACGACAAAAGTATTCAATGCCAAGACCGGCGGTTCTGTAATTTGTACACTTGTACTAATTGTGCAATTATTGGCATCGTTCACAGTCACGGTGTAAGTATTGGCACCGAGATTATTA
>JADYYU010000314.1 GCA_020853515.1 Chitinophagaceae bacterium
GTCGGTGAAGGTGCATGAGGATGTGGAATGGGGCTTCGATCATGGAGCCTGGAGTGTACTGCGCAATATGTATCCGAATGCCGATCTACCTGTTTTCCAAATGAGTATCGATTATGGGAAATCGCCGCGTTATCATTTCAATCTGGCAAAAGAACTGGCCGTTTTACGCAATAAAGGAGTGCTCATTATCTCAAGCGGCAATGTGGTGCATAATCTGGGTATGATACAATGGGATGGAAATTCGCAGCCCTATGACTGGGCCATCGAGTTTGATGAACTTGTAAAAAAGAGTATTGAAGACGATCATCCCGATCCGCTGATCGAATATCAGAAGCTGGGGAAGATCGCTACGATGGCCCATCCTACCAATGATCATTATTTGCCGCTGATGTACACGCTGGGTCTGCGCGACCCGAAAGATGAGTTTAGTTTTTTTAACGATACCCTTGATATGGGGAGTCTCAGTATGTGCAGTGTTTTATTTTCTTAAACAAATTTATGAAGGCTATCATTCAGCATCTCCGCTTTCCGTTTTCATTGCTCCTGATGCCGGTTTTTTTGTTCAGTCTGTACTTTATTCCTGCTTCAGAGATCAGTGCCGTAAATACCGGTCTCCTTTTTATCATTTTGCATGTGCTGATTTATCCGGCCAGCAATGCTTATAACAGTACGCAAGACCGCGATGAGGGCAGTGTAGGATTGATTAAAGACCCTTTGCCTGTGCCGCCATTGCTGTTAAAAGTGTCGCTGATGATGGATCTGCTGGCTATCGGACTGAGTTTGTTTTTAAATCCTGTAGCAGCCGTCCTGATCGTTTTATATATCGTTTTTTCAAGGCTGTACAGTAGTCGCAAAGTGCGGTTGAAGCGCTATCCTGTGACCGGCTTTCTCACTGTGTTTTGTTGTCAGGGTGGCCTTATTTATTATATCGTGCAGTTCGCCTGTGGTGCTCCGGCTGAGGCACTTCCTTATCAGTCTGGTTTTCATGCCATCACCGCATCGCTTTTTATAGGCAGTATGTATCCACTATCGCAGATCTATCAGCATGAGCAGGATAGACGGGATGGTGTGTTTACCATCAGTGCCATGCTGGGTTACAGAAATACCTTTTTGTTTTCAGGCTTGCAGTTTTTTCTGGCGAGTATCCTGATCGCGTATCTGTTTATGTCAGCGGGCAACTGGCAACATGTGATGATCTATGCGTCGATGCAACTACCGGTGATCGTTTTTTTTCTTTATTGGTTTTATAAAGTCATGAAAAATGTATCGGAAGCTAATTATAAAAATACAATGCTTATGAATATGATCTCAGCATGCTGTATGAACAGTTGTTTTGCAATATTGCTGTTTATCAGGTAATGTATGTTTAGTAAAGCAAGTATAGGCTGTAATTCTGTAATGATTCAGTTGTCCGGTGTAAGCCTGCATTTTTATTTTATATTATCTTTCGCTTACAATTGCAGGCACAGATTATATTTGCCGCGATTATTTTTACCCATAATTCTAAAACACTCAATTGGCATATATTAACTCAATAGGAACCGCACAGGCGCCATTCAGTCACTCGCAAAAAGACATCCGTGATTTTATGCTCGAAATGTATCAGATGCCGGAGGAGGATCGCGAGAAGGTCACCAGGTTATACGACCGGAGCGAGATCGAAACACGGTATTCGGCTATTGAAGATTTTTCACTGCCAAAAAGTAAATGGACCTTTATTGAAAAAGATCAGGCGGTGTCTGTAGAGAAGCGGATGCAAAAATATTTTGAAACAGCACCTGTACTTTGCCAGAAGGCTGTACGAAGATGCATTCCGGAAAGTGCCCTTGAAAAAATTACGCATCTGATCACCGTCAGTTGTACTGGAGTTTCAGCACCGGGGATTGATATTCAGTTGATGAAATCGCTGGCATTGCAAACAGACATACAACGCACTTCGGTCAATTTTATGGGTTGCTATGCAGCCATTCACGCTTTAAAGCAAGCCGATGCTATTTGCAGGTCGCAAGCCGATGCCCGCGTTTTGATCGTGGATATTGAATTATGCACCTTGCATTTTCAGGATACTTACACGATGGATAATGTAGCGGCTTCATTATTATTTGGAGATGGTGTGGCTGCGGTATTGGTTAGCAATGAACCGGGACTTTATTCAATCGAAAATTTTTACTCGGAAGTAGCCTTCAGCGGTTATGATGATATGGCCTGGAATATATCTTCCACCGGTTTTTTGATGACACTGAGCGGTTATGTGCCATCCGTGATTGCAGAGAATATTGAACCTATGTTGCTCAATTCACTACAAAAAATGGGTATCGACAAATCGGATATTCAGCATTGGGCCATACATCCGGGGGGGAAAAAAATAATAAGTGAAATTCAAAAAGCTTTATCCTTATCAGATCAGGATGTAGCAGTATCGCGTAGTATTTTAAATGATTTTGGAAACATGTCTTCAGCTACCATTTTGTATGTGTTGAAAAGGATGGCAGGCCATGTAAAAGCGCCCCGCGAAAATGTCTATGCAGTGGCCTTCGGACCGGGATTAACCATCGAAACCATGTTTCTGAAATCATGTTAGATTTTTCAACCAGAAGTTCGCAAACTGAGCTGCTTGACCGGGCGGACATTCCGGCTGCAGATCTGATCCTGAATATGCGGGAGCTCAATACGATTAATACACTCCTGGGTGGCCACTGGATCACTTTGCAAGGCTTTAAAAGTTTGGCTGCCGGCAAAAGAAAAATTTCGGTTCTTGAAATTGGTTGTGGGGGTGGCGACAATCTTCGGGTAATCGAAGCCTATTGCAGAGAGCAAGGTATTGAAGCCGAGTTGTTTGGAGTAGATCTTCAGCAAGATATTTGCACTTTTGCGAGGGCTCAGAATCCGCGCCTTCATATACAGTGTTGCGATTACCGTTTGAGCCGCTTTGATACAAAACCCGACATCATTTTTTCGTCTCTGTTTTGTCATCATTTTTCTGACGAAGCACTCGTCACCCAACTGCAGTGGATGCGCGAAAATGCCCGGATCGGTTTTTTTATCAACGACCTGCACCGTCATCCGCTGGCTTATTATTCGATCAGATTCTTGACGACCTTATTTTCAAATTCATATCTGGTAAAGAATGACGCGCCGGTTTCCGTAGCCAGAGGTTTTAAAAAAGCGGAGTGGCAGCTTATTTTTGCGAAAGCCGGACTGGTCTATGACGCTTTAAAATGGAGATGGGCTTTCAGGCATTTAATTGTATTCAGGCATGGAAAGTAAAGTATATGATTGCAGTATTATAGGCGGTGGTCTGGCAGGTTTGTCTCTGGCAATCTTGCTGGCGCAAAATAAATATAGCGTCTTGCTGATCGAAAAAAAATCCTATCCCTATCACAAAGTTTGTGGTGAATATATTTCAAATGAAAGCCGTGATTTCCTGCAGCGTCTCGGCATACAGCTAGATGCCCTTTCTCTGCCGCAGATTAATGAAGTGCAGATTACGGACGTGCGCGGTAATAGTGTTTCTGAGCAAATGCCACTCGGGGGCTTTGGCATCAGCCGTTACACACTCGATCAACTGTTGGCTGAGCAGGCGATTGGCTGTGGCGTTACTTTGTTGCAAAATACCACCTGCAGCGCTTATGTACAGAAGGA
>JADYYU010000315.1 GCA_020853515.1 Chitinophagaceae bacterium
ATCACAGTTTACTGATTGGTGAACGCACTGCTGAACAAATCAAAATACAGGTTGGCAGCGCCCTGAAGGAACTTGACAATCCTCCGGATGATGTGCCGGTGAACGGCAGAGATCTGGTGACCGGTATCCCTAAGCAAATCATGGTTACCTATCAGGAAGTTGCAGATGCGCTGGATAAATCGGTGTTTAAAATTGAAGAAGCGGTATTGAAAGCGCTTGAAAAAACACCGCCTGAGCTGGCTTCGGATATCTTCCGCAGAGGCCTTTATCTGACCGGAGGGGGTGCATTGCTCCGAGGCCTGGATAAGCGAATTTCACAAAAAATAAAACTTCCCGTGCATGTTGCTGATGATCCGCTGAGAAGCGTGGTACGCGGCACCGGCATGGCACTTAAGCATATTCATAAGTTCCCTTTTTTAATGCAGTAAATCAAATGTCTCTCACTTTGAAACAAAGAACTTATTGTGCGTAACATTTTCCTTCTGCTCAAACAATTTTATTCTTTTTTTTTATTCCTTTTTTTAGAAATCATTTGTTTGGTAATTGTTTTCAGAAACAATCATTATCAGCAAAGCTCCGCGATCAATTCATCGGCTAAAATTGCAGGGTTTTTTTTTCAGAAAAAGGAAGGTCTGATGGGTTATTTTCGCCTGAGGGCGATCAACGACAGTCTGCTGAAAGAAAATGCCTCGCTCAAAAATAAATTAGGCATAGAGGTCAGGCAAAATACCTTAAAAGACACCGCTTTTACCCGCGAAGTGAAGATTGATTCCACTACCCACACGGTATATTATCAGTATATGTCAGCCAAAGTACTGAACAACTCCATCGATCAGAAGCTGAATTATCTGACCCTGAATAAAGGCAGCGCTGATGGCGTAAAAAAGAATATGGCTGTTATCAGTGAAAAGGGTATTGTCGGAAAAATTGCCAATGTGAGTGAGCATTTCAGTATTGTAGTGTCGGTATTGTCTGAACGGTTTAATATCAGCGCAATGACTCCCGACGGCACGGTAGGAAAGGCCGTATGGGATGGTAAAAATGTGGAACTGGTAAATCTGACCGGTATCCCTCAGTCGGTTAAGCTGAAGCCGCTGGATACGATTGTGACGAGCGGTTACTCATCCATTTTTCCTGAAAATATCATGATCGGCAGAATTGCCAAGGTTGAAAGCGCTACATCGTATAAAATATGGCTTTCTACCAAATTTTCAAATCTGCATTTTGTCTATATTGTTAAGGATGTATCCAATGCAGAGCAAATAAAATTAGAAGAACAGATTCAACAATAAAGCATGAGCAAACCGGTTAGATTTATTGTAAATTTTATCATCATTATGCTGGTGCAAATTCTGGTACTCAATGATATTGTGGTTAAATCTGCAATCACCCTGTACGGCGTGCCGGCGTTTATTCCTTTACTGTATCCATTGGTTTTGTTGCTGTTGCCTGTTAATACGCCGCATTGGCTCACAATGATATTAGGCTTTGGTGTTGGTATTACGATGGACCTTTTCAGCAATACTCCGGGCGTACATGCTGCTGCCTGCGTATTATTGGGGTATATGCGTCCCTATTTACTCAACCTTTTTTTTCAGCAGAATATTAAAGAACTGGGCGATACCGTACCCACGCTATTTCGAATGGGGTTTCGCTCCTTTTTACTCTATATCCTTTTTGCACTGGTGATTCATCATTTTTTCTTTTACCTCATACAAATCTGGAGCTTTAAAAATACATTGCTGATCTTGTGTAAAACCTTATTGTCCACGATATTGTCTATTATCCTGATCGTATTAAGCCAGCTTATTTTTGCCAAAAAGGAAATTCGCAGAATATGATGCTCGCATCTTTGTACACAAAAGTGACAGAAAGTAAGGGTTGGGGGGTGTTTACCAGTGCGCCCATCGAATTTGGCACAATTATTGAAATTTCCCCGGTTATTGTAATGTCCGCTGAAGAAAAAACACTGCTCGATCAAACAACACTCTATAATTATATTTTTGACTGGGAAGCCGGGTTATGTTGCATGGCAATGGGGCTCGTGCCGGTATATAATCACGCCTGTCCGTCCAATTGCGAATACTTTCAGCAATATGATCAGTCTACTATCTACATTCAGGCCATGCGCGATATAAAAGCAGATGAAGAACTGACAATTAATTACAAGGGTGATTTTAATAATGAACAGGCAGTATGGTTTGAGGTAAAGCAATAGATTGGCGGACTAAATACAATACGAATAAAAGTTAAATCTGAATTGCTAAATGAGATAAAAGGTCATTTTTTGAGGCTTTTTTTGTTATCAAAGGGTAAATTTTAACTTTATTTGATAATTTTTTTTGCATGCTATTTATGAACGAAACGGCTGTAAATGCTGATTTTTTTGGATAAAAGCGACAAAAATCAGGCAAAAAAAAACAAATAAATTTTGCATAGTAAATAAAGTGTTTCTATATTTGTCGCGTATATAAAAAACTAAAATCAATTATTTACATTAAAATTAAATTTATGGCAAGCAAAAAGTACTTATTATTAGCAGGGTTTATGGCCTTGTTTTCAACATCAGCCTTACAGGCTCAGGACGCCGGCGGTGGCATGTACCGCGGTGGTGGTTATGACGTCAATGACACATCGTTGATTCCGGCAAACCGATTAAATCAGCACAGAGATTTCATGAACGGTCAGTATGACTTTCCTGCAAAACCAAGAAATCAATGGGAAATTGGTATCAATATTGGCCAGGTGAATGTATTTGGTGATGTTAATTCAAAAAGCATTACGAATCATAAAAGTGCAATGCCTTTAGGTTTTGGCTTTACAGTGCGTAAAGCATTGGGCTATGTAGTTTCTGCAAGATTGCAATTTATGCACGGTACTGCTAGCGGTTTCAACTATCAGGCAGCTACAGGCTATCTTAACAAAAATAACAATCCGTGGTCATCTGCGGGCTATGCTGGAAGCAGTGTTTATTACAATTACAAAACAACGATGAATGAATTGTCATTACAAGCTGTTTTTGCTTTGAATAACCTGAAATTTCACAGTGCACGAAACAAAGTTAGCTATTATGCTATAGCAGGCTTAGGTGGATTGTCATATAAGTCAATGGTGGATGCAAAAAATGCTGCCAATGTTGCTTATGATTTCACCGGTGTTGCTAATGGTTTGTCAGGCTCAACTTATGACAACAGAAAAGCAATCAATGACAAATTGAAAGCATTATATGATGGTACATACGAATCAAATGCTGAAACCAATTCAAACAGAAAAGGTTCTGCTACCAATACCCTGAGAGCATCGTTTACTGCAGGTGCCGGTATCCAGTTCCGTTTAGGAAAATCAATCTCTTTGTCTCTTGAAGACAGAATCATTTACACAGGTGATGATTTATTAGATGGTCAAAGATGGCAGGAAAATGCACCAGGTGCAACTTCATTGACTCCTAACACAGATAATATCAACTATCTTTCTATTGGCCTGAACTTTAATCTTGGTGGTAACTCAGTTGCTCCTTTATGGTGGGTTAATCCTTTGGATTATGGTTATAATGCTATCAAAAATATGAAACCATCTGAAGGCAAATGCGATAAAGATGCTGATGGAGACGGAATTTCTGATTGCTTCGATCGTTGCCCTAACACACCTAACAGTGTAAGTGTTGATTCTCATGGTTGTCCATTTGATACAGATGGTGACGGTGTTCCTGATTACAAAGACAAACAACTGATCACTCCTACAGAATGTCAACCAGTTGATGCTGATGGTGTTGGTAAATGTCCAGACCCAGCTTGTTGCTCAAACAGACCACCAGTGCAAAATGCAGGTTGTGGTAGTGTAGCTTCAGGTTCTATCTCTTTCGGTGCAGGTTCTGCAAAATTATCTTCAGGTGCAATGTCTCAGTTAAACAGCCTTGCTAACTCTCTGAGATCAAATCCTAACTGTAAAGCTGTTATCAGCGGTAACGGTAACGGTAGCAAAATCGAACAACAACGCTCATGGGATCGTGTTAATTCTGTAATCAACTACATGGTTGACAAACAAGGAATTGACAGAGACAGATTCATATTCCAGTATGGTAACGGTGGCGGCGATCCTAATTCAGTAGAATATCGTTCTGCTGGAGACGGAGAAGTTGGTCCTTCTAACACACCTCCTCCTTTCCCTAACCTGAGAAAATAATACTTTTTGCTTAATAAATAAAAAGGTCCCGGATTTATTCGGGACTTTTTTATTTCTTTTTTAGACCGAAATGAGCGGAGCAAGCTTTAATATCTTAACTTTGCAACCTCTATAAAAAATACTAAATAATGAATACAACAGAAATATTTGAAGAAATGTCGGGGACGCTGACCAAATTACAAAACGGCTATGAAACTTTGCGTAACATTGGTAAAGTAGAAGTTGGTACAACTCCCAAAACGCTCGTTTGGCAAATTGATAAAGTAAAGCTGTACCGTTATGATCGCAGCACACCTGCTAAATGTAAAATACCGGTGCTCGTTTCCTTTGCCATGATGAACAGACATGATGTGCTGGATTTGCAGCCTGATCGCTCACTGATGAAAAAATTTCTGGACGAAGGACTTGATATTTATATCATGGATTGGGGCTACCCAACCAAAGCTGATAAGTATCTGACTATGGAAGATTATATTGATGTATATATGAATGGGGCAGTTGATTTTATCCGTAAGTCACATGGTATACAGAAAATTAATAAAATGGGTATCTGTCAGGGAGGTACTTTTTCAACGATTTATGCCGCGCTTTATCCTGAAAAATTAAATACTCTTACTGTTTATGTAGCTCCGTTTGACTTTACTACAGACAAATGTATGCTGTACAAGTGGACAAAATACATCGATGTGGACGCCATGGTAGATTCAATGGGCATTATCCCTGCAGATGTGCTAAACTCTGGTTTTGGAATGCTGAAACCCAGCGCAGATATCAGTAAATACTTTAGTGTACTCGACAATCTGGGCGACGAAGATAAGATCATGAATTTCTTACGAATGGAATACTGGAAAGCTGATTGTCCGGATATTTCAGGTGAAATGTACAGAAAGTATATTAAGGATCTGTTCAGAGATAATTTGCTGATCAAAGGAAAGTTTGAACTGGGTGGGCGTAAGGTAAACCTGAAGAATATTACCATGCCTTTTCTGAACATCTACGCTACAGACGATAATATTATTCCAAATGAATCAACCATTGCTATCAATGATAAGATTGGTTCAAAGGATAAGGAACTTTATGCTTTTCCTGGTGGTCATATTGGTGTATTCGTCGGTGCCCGTTCACAAAAAGAGCTTGGTCCTAAAGTGGCTAAGTGGGTAAGTGACCGTAGTAAATAGATAGCTTTATCTTTTGGTTTATGAACCTGAGTAACAGGTGTTAATTTTGCTCGATAGCCATTGTAAAGGGAGCTGTTTATTAAGTTTGCTTATAGGAATATGCAGCAACTAATTTTTTAGTATTAATATTTTTTGAGTAGTCAAATTTTACTGATATTTTTATGTATAAATTACAGATAATTCTCATGAACTATTTGTCTGCAATAATTATTGTCGTGCTGTTATAAGTCGCTTGCGCTAAACGAAAAGAAAGTGCTACTAGTGAATTGCCGATGGTAACACAGAAAGGTGCTAACACATTCGGGTGCATCGTTAATGTAAAGATTTTTACAACGATCAGTCACTATTCAAACAGTTCCTTTGTGTATAGGGGAGTACATTATAATGAGGATATCAATACGAACGATATCAGTATATGGGCAATGGACAAAAAGTCAAAAGCAAATTATTTTGATTTTACTTTTGTTTTTTAAAAGGTCAATGGCAATGCTCCCGATGCTGTTCTTTTGGGTGCAGGATCTGACGGTCATTGTGCTGTAAGCATCGTTGCAGGAGGGGCGTTTTTTCATACAGACAGCAATCATACTATTCATCTAACTGTAACAAAGCATGTGCAGTTTGAAATGATTTCCGGTACATTTTCCGGAAAGTTGATTGCAGACTCAACTGGACAAACTCTGGATGTGAGTGATGGAAGATTTGATATTTCTTATTAATCCAACGGTGACAAAAGGTAGCGCCGTACAGCATTACACCTAATACACCACACTGGCATTGTCAGTTACCTGCCCATGTTCCGTACGTATAATGCGACTACGGAATTTTTGTAAAATGCTGTAATCGTGGGTAGCCATCAGTATGGCCGTGTCATAATCGGCGCAGATCGATTGTAGCAATTGCATAATCTCGTCCGAAGTGTCAGGATCCAGATTTCCTGTCGGCTCATCAGCCAGAATTAACTTGGGGTTATTGAGCAAGGCCCGGGCAATGTCAACCCGCTGCTGTTCACCGCCACTCATTTCGTAAGTCATTTTACCGCCTTTTCCTTTCAATCCTACTTTTCCCAGTACACTGTCTATTTTTTCCTGCATCAGGTTTTTGTCGGTCCAGCCAGTAGCACGTAACACAAACAACAGATTTTCATTGACATTCCGGTCTGTGAGCAACTGAAAATCCTGGAATACAATGCCGAGGTTCCTCCTTAAAAAAGGTACATTTTTCCAGGTTAAGTCTGTCAGCTTAAATCCGCAAACATCCCCATAACCCTTTTGGAGAGGAATATTACCATATAAAGTTTTAAGCAGACTGGATTTACCACTCCCCGTTTTCCCAATGAGATAAACAAACTCCCCCTTATAAATAGAAAGATTAACGTTCGACAGAATTAGTGAACTCCCTTGATATATTTGTGCGTCCTTTAAGGTAACAACCGCCTGTTTTTCTGTCATAACTTAATTTTTTGCAGGGTAAAAGTACAAAGTATGTTTCGAATGAGTGCTTAATTTTTTGCAATACAGACGCTGCTGAATTTTATACCGGGAAACATGGTTGCGACCTCTTTATTACATAATGCGCTTGATCAACTCTTCTATTTTAAGGCCTTCAGCTTCAGCCTTGTAATTGCGCACCACCCTGTGACGCAGAATCGGCAGGGCTACCGCTTTTACATCTTCGATATCCGGACTGTATTTGCCATGCAATAAAGCGTAGCATTTGGCACCCAGTATCAAATACTGTGAAGCACGTGGACCTGCACCCCATGAAATGTAATTACGCGCCAGTTCTGAGCCTTGTGCATTTGGACGGGTTTTATGAACAAGTGCCACAGCGTATTCCATCACATTATCCGGTACCGGCACGCGACGCACTAACTGCTGAAAATAGAGAATTTCTTCACCGGTCATCACCTTGCGCAAAGACGAAGCACTATCAGACGTTGTATTTTTAACTACAGCCAGTTCTTCCTGAAAAGTAGGATAGTCGAGCCAGATATTAAACATGAAACGATCAAGCTGGGCTTCGGGCAACGGATAGGTACCTTCCTGCTCGATCGGGTTTTGCGTAGCCAGTACAAAAAATGGTGACGGTAGCAGATGCAACTGTCCGCCAATAGTTACGTGTCTCTCCTGCATTGCCTCCAGCAAAGCAGCCTGTGTTTTTGGTGGTGTACGGTTTCTTTCATCGGCTAAAATGATATTTGAAAATAAAGGTCCCTGTATGAATTTAAAACTTCTGTGCTCATCCAGAATCTCTGCTCCGGTGATATCACTTGGCATCAGATCTGGGGTAAACTGAATTCGTTTGAAATTGAGATCCAGTACTTTGGCGATCGTGTTAACCAACAGGGTTTTTGCCAGTCCGGGAACACCAACCAATAAACTATGACCATTGCACAATATGGCAATGATTGAACCTTCAATCACTTCATGCTGGCCCACAATAACTTTGCCGATTTCCGTCTTTAGTTCTTTGTACTTTGCCTGCAAATTGCCGGCTGCTTCCACATCTGAGTTAAACATGTTTTATTACTTATGGTTGTTTTTAGTCTGCTTGTTTTTTGTTGTCAATCCTGCATCAGGCAAATGAAATGGCCTGAATGATTATTTTCGGACAGCATTGTTATTCCACTTCGAAATCATACTGCAATCATTATATTCATCACCCACTTTGATATAAAAACTGGGGATACGTCCTTCGAGCCATTTCATCAGATAGTTAGTTTGTTTTTCGCTGAATGCAGCCTGCTGTATTTTACTGTAATCCTCATTGAGATTCGCTTTATGCGGTTCTGTTCGCTTTTTTAAATACACAATACGAACCAATCTGTCGCCGGTTTTTTCGTCCGTGTATTCAAATGGTTTAGAAAACTCACCGGGTTTCATATCATTAATCATCAACGCAACCGAAGGTTCGAGATTTTCAATCGGAATCAACGATCCGCCTGTCTGCGGATCACTAAACATACCCCCTGTATATTTTGTAGCATCATCATGATGATATTTGCTGATCGCTTCCGAAAATTTTATTTTTCCGCTGATCAGACTTGCCCTTACACTGTCCGCTTTTTCGAGGGTCACTTTGATCACATCGCTGGTGATATAAGGTTTCTTTAAAATGTGACGCAGCTTGGCCTTTTCACCCTGTCGATTGACCATCTGAATAATGTGAAAGCCAAAACTTGATTTTACAACATCAGATATTTCACCGTTCTGCAATTTGAACGCCGCAGCGGCAAATTCAGGATCCAGTTCGTCACGGCCCATTACACCCAGATCGCCACCCAGATCTTTTGATCCCGGATCTTCACTGTAACGACCGGCAAGCTGCTCAAAACTTGTACTGCCGCTAACCAGCTCTTTTCTTAGTTTTTTTAATTCTTCGATCGCGTAATCTTCAACTTCTTTATTGACGTCGGGCTTAAATACAATATGCCCTACTTCTACCATAGAAGGGTACAAGGGTAAACTGTCTTTCGGAATTTTATTATAAAATGCAATCACTTCCTGCGGGGTGATCTTGACATTTGCCATCACCTGATTTTGCATTCGGTCTGCCAGTAATTTGTCGCGGAACATAGGACGGTAATCATCCTTTAGCTGATAAACAGTTTTGCCTGCCATTTCTTCCAGTTTTTCTTCAGTGCCGTACATACTTAAAAAATACCGGATACGGTTTTCGAGCGCACCTTCAATTTCTTCATCACTCACAACCACACTGTCCAGTGCAGCTTGTTCGATCAGCACCTTCTGCAATAAAGTCTGCTCAAGCAACTGGCACTTAAAGGAGTCGGGCAATGACGGATTTTCACGACGGTAATCGTCAAAGGCCGCATCGATTTCAGATCGCAAAATGATTTTATCGCCTACAACAGCTACTATTTTATCTAAACTTTCACTTTGAGCGCGTACGGTCTGAAACTTGGCAGACAAACACAGCAAAAAGAATAACACTTTGATTTTATTCATAAAGAGCGCAATTTACATACTTTTGACGGAGTGTGTACCCTGAATTTCTATCATTTAACAAACATTTTCATGTTTGAAAAAGTCAAACTAAGCGTTCAAAGAGTATCAAAGATTCGAAATATTGTTTAATATTGTTTCAATGGCAGAACGGAATCCGGCAGACTACAAAATTTTTAGTAAAAGGCAGGTCATTTGGCTATTACTGATCAGTAATCTGTTTTTTATCTTCTTATTGTTGAATATCCATCGCAATTTGTCTAATGTGAAAAAAAAGCGGGCGCAAACGTTCGCGGAGGCTGACTCGTTGCGATTTGATCAGAATCCTGTTTACATCGAACAAATACAATTATTTGAAGTGTATGGCAAACATCAGTCAGACATCGTAATGCTGGGCAGCTCGTTTACGCAACGTGTAAGCTGGCAGGAATTGTTGCAAAGAAATGATGTGGCTAACAGAGGTGTCGGCTCTGACGTTACAGAAGGATACCTGCATCGTTTGCAAACTGTGCTGGCCTTGCAGCCTGAAGTGTGCTTTGTGGAAGCGGGCGCTAATGACATCGTCAAAAACAGATCTGTCGATACGATCTGCCGCAATATGACGCTCATTGTTCAAAATCTGCAGCAGAAGATTCCTCATGTTGTACTTACAAAATGTTTTTATGTCACAGAGCAGTTTCCCGGTTATGAGGCTTTTAACCGAAAAGCAGATAGCCTGAATCAGAGGCTTGAGCAAATTCCCCGCATCCGGTGTATCGACCTCAACCCTGTCATTGCCAAAGATAAAATCCGCAGCCGCCGTTATGCCCTGGCTGATGGTATACATCTCAACGCGGAGGCTTATCTGATCTGGAAAGCGGAGGTAGAGAAGGTCTTGGCGCAATTAAATTTATCAGCGAAGTAAAATGCAGCTATGACGATCGGACAACTGACAGATCATAAACTTCAATCACGCAAAGCATATTTTGGTATGCAAGGTGTGCTATTCGTGGCCGTTTCTTTATTGTATGTCCTTTCTTTTGCAATAAAGTATACCGACGTGCAAACCCGAAAAGATGCCTCCGGTTTTGAACATCATTATGCAGCCCGTTTTTTTTATTTTTATTATTATACCGGCCATTTTCCGCTGGCAACCCTCGACACTAACCTTACCTACACCAAAGAGGCTGCACTAAACGAAATTGAGCATCACGGAAAGCAGCTTATGATGGAATATAAGCATTGGTCGCGTCTGGGTGAGCATGGCAGAATCTGGTGTTATTTGCCGGACGCCTGGCTGAAGTGCACGGCAGCGGAGCCTTCTATCCGTTTGTTTAATGCGCTGATGTTTCTGCTGGGCTTATGCTGTTTATATCGTGGATTTTATTTAATGGGCAAACCTGTAATGGGTTTGCTTTTTTGCATGGCCGTCTTGTGCACACCTTATTTTCATTTCGAAGTATTTCGGCAGACGAATATTTTTGCCCTGCAATCTTCCGTTTTTTTTATGGCTGCTGGTTGCTTGCTGCCTTTTTTGGAAAATAGTTTAACATTCAATTTTAAAAATGGATTCATCCTGTTTTTTAGTGCAGCGGTTATCGGGCTATGCAGCGAAATCAGGAATGAAATCTCCGTCGTGCTGGCCTGTGTGATCGTCCTGTTGCTTTGTATGTCCCAAACACCATGGAAGTATCAGCTATTTTATATCAGCTTTGTGCTCATGGCTTTTTGGGGGGTCAAAAAATCTATACATACTTATTTTAACTTCAAATATCAAC